>JARDZI010000148.1 GCA_029240935.1 Clostridiales bacterium | reverse complement strand
AAAACAACCTGTTGAATTAATAATCCTCAATCCAACAGGTTGTTTTATTACTCTATCTGCTTCTTTCTTCTATTAATGCTGCTAGCTCATGTGCCATTTTATCAATCTCATCCTGGTTTTCACCCTCTAGCATAACTCGTACAAGTGGCTCAGTTCCAGATGGTCTTATAAGCACCCTTCCCTTTCCTTCCAGTTCCTTTTCTATTTTCTCAATTTCATCAAGTATGGTTTTATCTGTATTGTAATAGTCTTTCTTTTCGTTTGAGACCTTTGCATTAACCAACACCTGAGGGAATTCCTTCATTGAAGCTGCATGCTCTGATATGGTTTTCCCACTCTTTCTAATTACAGATGCAAGCTTAATAGCTGTTATAAGTCCATCACCTGTTGTATTATAATCAAGAAATATAATATGTCCTGATTGTTCTCCCCCAATTTTATATCCTGACTTGAGCATTTCCTCAAGTACATATCTATCTCCAACCTTTGTTTTTACTGTTTTAATGCCCTCATTTCTGCATGCAATATCCAGTCCAATATTGCTCATTACGGTTACAACAAGTGTATCTTCATCTAATTTTCCAATTTCCTTTAAATCCTTTGAAAGTATGGCTAATATAAAATCACCGTTTATTAGTTCACCCTTTTCATCAACTGCAAGACATCTGTCTGCATCTCCATCAAATGCAAATCCAATTTGGCAGCCCATTTCAACTGTATATCTTTTCAATTCATCCATGTGAGTTGATCCACATGCTTTGTTTATATTTTTGCCATTTGGATTGTTATGAATCACATGTACCTCTGCACCAAGCCTTTTAAATATCTCTGGAGCAGCAAAATATGAAGCTCCCTCTGCACAATCCAATGCAATTTTAACTCCATCTAATTCCACTTCAGCAATTCCTTTTAGAAAGTCTATATAATCAAATATAGCATCCTTTCTTATATCACTTATTCCAAGATTTTCTCCTACTGGAGAAGGAACCTCACAAAGCCTATTATTAATAATTTTCTCTATTCTATCCTCAACCTCATCAGGTAGTTTATATCCATCCTTGTTAAAAAACTTAATTCCATTATATTCAACAGGATTATGAGAGGCTGAAATTACAATTCCTGCATCTGCATTATAATATCTTGTAAGATAGGCTACTGCAGGTGTTGGTACAACCCCAACACATATAGCATGGGCACCAACTGAACATATCCCTGCCACCATAGCTGCTTCTAACATATCACCTGATATTCTTGTATCCATTCCAACAACTATATTGGGTTTATGTGTTCCCTCAGTAAGTACAAAAGAACCTGCTCTTCCAAGATTGTATGCAAGCTCTGCAGTCAACTCTTTATTTGCAATTCCTCTTACTCCATCTGTTCCAAACATTCTCGACATAACAAAACTCCCCTTAACTCAATTTAGCTTAATTTAATATCAAATCAATAATACTATATGAACGAATATTAAAATCTATTATTTTAATATATTCAATGTTTCAGTATAGTGTTATTGACATAATACTTTATCTTCAAAACTGCATTTTTCTTATACATTATAGCATAAAACCATAAAAAAAACTCCTTTTTAAAAGGCATTTATCATATAACTATACTTTTATTTCCAAAGTTTACTTTATTGATTATGCCCAAATCGGGCGAACACTGTTCGCCCCTACGGTTAGGCTAAATGTAGAAGTACAGTAGGTTTATCAAGCAAAAGGACATAGCACAAGCCACATCCTTTTGTTTGTATTATAAACTAGGGAAAGCAAAATTAAATTAATGGGTTCCAAGTATTCCAAGCTTTCTACATTTCTTTTCAACCTTCATGAATATCCAGCTTCCAAGCATAAATAGTATCACCATTGAAACCAATATTATTATAAATTCCTGTTCCAGTGACATAAGTGGAGTTTGCCCTACAAGTATTGCTCTACTGCTGTCATAAAGATATGTTAGTGGAATCATCATGGATATAAATATAAAGAATTTTGGCATTACCTTTACTGGAAAATAGCTTCCTGAAAGTGCCCCAAATATGGAGCTGGATAAATCTATTATTGGATTAGCCTCCTTTGCTAAAAGTACAAGTGATGCAATCCCCAAACCTATTCCAAGCATTCCTATTATCCCTGGTATTAAGAAGCATATAACCTTCAGTATATCTGGAGTCATTCTAAATCCAAATGCAAAGTAGCATACAATACCAGTTAGTATTATCTCAAAGGTTGCTGCACAAAATTGAAATATAGATTTACTGATTAGTAGGGTTATTCTATTTACTGGAGCACTCCAGTTTGATTCTAGTACTCCCTGTCTCATTTCTTCCTTTAATGAAAATCCTAATGACCAAAATACTGTATTAACATATGTGGATACCATGAAGCCTACTACTAGAAAGCCTATAAAGTCAGAGTTGCCTGTATATGCTTCAAAGCCAGTTAAACTTCCATTGTCACTAAAACTCATTCCCATAAAATAAAATGGAGCAAGCCACATAAGTGGTTCAAAAAGGGTCATTATAACATTCACAGGATATCTAAAATATATTTTCAAACTCATTAAAAACCTTGCCTTAAATACAATCCAAGTTCTTTTCATAGTCCACCCCCTAAAAGCGCTCAAGGGATCCGGATATTTTAACCCTTGATTCAACATATTTAAATATCATTCTTCCAAGAACAATAAGTACTGCTCCCAGGCCTAGACACATTAGAATATTGTATCTTGCATCAAACAGTGACTCACCATTAATCATAATTTGCCTTGTAGCCTGTATTCCATAGGTAAATGGGATAAACCCTGCAATAGTTTGCATCCAGCCAGGCATTACAGTAATTGGAAATGTAATACCACACAATATCATCATGGTTCCCCTTGCAACATTAACTGCTGCATTTACTTCCTTTGCCCAGAGTACCAAGCTTGCAAATACCATTCCTAATCCATATACTGCTGGATAAAATATTAAAAACATTAAAATCCATGTAAATATGTTTCCAGTAAAATGAATACCATATATAAATCTATATTCTATAACAGACACTACAGTAAACATAAATACTAAAAATATAGAATTTACTCCACCACCAATTAAAAAGTCAAATTTATTTATTGGGCACAACCAGTTTGCTTCCAGTGTACCTCTGGTTTGTTCCTCCCTTAAGTACCCTCCGAAATTCCACATTGTAAGATTCACACACATCCACGCCATAGTACCAATAACAATAAATCCTACATAGTTATCTGTACCTGCTGCTGTTTGAAATGCTGAAATTCCTGTTCTATCTGGCCCTGAAAATCCCAGTGCACTCAGAATATATAGTAGTGGAAATATAAGTGGCCATATTATAACCTGTATAAACCAGGTGGGATATCTAAGCAATTGTATCATATCCTTTTTAGCTACCGCCATAATTGTTCTTATCCTATTCATACTCCACCTACTCCCTTAAACTCTTTCCAGTCAGGTTTATGAATACATCCTCCAGTGAGGGTTCTATTACGTTTACCTTTAAAACTTTACTATTATCCTTTGAAATACAATCAAGTATCTTTTGTACAAGACTGCTTCCATTGGTGTGATGAATATTTATTTCATAACTCCTGTTATCAGAGTTATATCTACTTAGAACATTTTTAACTCCATTTAATGCTTCAATTTCATTTATCAATTTATCTGTAACACTTGTAAGTTCAATTTTAATTGACTTTATTTCATCCAGGCTGCTTTTTAATTTATCAGGAGTATCAAGAGCAATTATCTTTCCGCCATCTATTATTGCAATTCTGTCGCATAAAAAATCTGCTTCCTCCATATAGTGGGTGGTTAGTAAAACTGTTCTTCCTTCATTTTTTATTTCAAGTATTAATTCTCTTAGGTTTAATGCAGATTGTGGATCAAGTCCCAGGGTTGGTTCATCAAGGAGAACAACTGGTGCATTTGGAATTAATGCCTTTCCTAATGCTACCTTTTGCTTCATACCTGTAGAATATTTTTCCACCAGTTCATCTGCTTTTTCTTCAAGTCCAAGTTTTTTTAATAATTCATTAGTTCTTTTTTTAGCCTCTTTCTTATCACAGCCATACAGTGCTGCAAAATATTCTAGGTTCTCTCTTGCAGTAAGCTTCCAATATATACTTCTGTCACCAGCAAGTACTGTACCCAGGTTTTTCAATGCTTCAAGTGGTTTTCTATCTACATCCAACCCATTTACATAAACGCTTCCAGCAGTAGGGCTTAATAGTCCTGTTATCATTTTAATTGTTGTTGTCTTTCCAGCTCCATTTGGTCCTAGTAGTCCAAATATCTCTCCTTTTCTTATCTCAAATGTAACTCCATCCACAGCCTTGAATTCACTCTTCTCAGTTTTCTTAAATAGCTTTTTTTTCTTACTTGTGAAATATTTTTTCAAGTCCCTAACTTCAACAGCATTTTCCAATTATGAACCCTCCCATTAACTTTATTCGTAAAATAAGTATTATTTCCCCATCGATGGCATATCTTATTTAAACCTTATATTGTTATTATATAGGTTTTATTTAATATAATCAATACATATTTTAATTTTTTTAATTTTTTTTCTAAATTCATTAATTTTATTAATTTCATAATTATTATTTTTAATATTTGAGTTTTATCAATACATTTATACAACAAAACATAAAGTTTTTCCCTACTAATTAATCAAATGTGCTAAAAATGTTAGATAGTAACTTTTTAGGACCATCTTTATATACATTAACTATTTCATTATAATCGTATTTGCTTTGACTAAGTAAATCTGCTATTGCAAATAAACCTGATATTGCTCCGAATTTATTCCAAAATGCTCCTGATTCAGCTTTTTCAAGGAGCTCTGTATGTTCACTTCCATTTGATTTAACAGCATCTATTAGCATCCTATATGCTTTTTCCTTTTTTTCTATCATATCCTTATCCATCCAATCTAGGGCTTTAACATTTTCTTTGAAGGATAACAGGTGAGCAAAGCCTTCATCAAAGCAAATGTATTGGAGCTTCAAAATAAAGCTTGTTTTCTCCTCTGGAATTGGATAATCAGTATGAAGACATATATGAGAATACTCATGGGTAAGTAAATTTTTAATTATTGGCAAAAGCTTCTCCACAGAATCAGCATATTTCAGCATCCTGTTAATATCAAATATTGTAACATCTTCCCCATCAGGAGAAATTCTACTCATAGCATCATATGGATTAGGGCATCCAACAACTAAATATACTGTTGAATCTGCTATTAGATTTTTCCAATCAGGAAATATAATGTCCCAAATATCTTTGTTATATGGTTGAAAATTAAGAAGTTCCCTTTCTATTAAATCAGCTGCACTTTGAATAATATCTTTTTTATCCCCTGATACCTCTTCAGTTAGATATTGGTTATCCACAATCGAGTGAAAAATCCACTGGTTAGACCATTCATTAATAGGTCTACCTTCAATGTAATCATTAATTGTATTTCTATTAATTTTCATATTCAATTCTCCCTTTTGAGTGCCAAGTTTCTTGACTATGCCTGCATCATAATGCCCACTTACGGGCCAACACTGTTCGCCCCTACAGCTTCTTCTGCTCCTTTACCCAACCGTTGTCCAGAATTTTTATCTCGTTTCTATATTCCACCTGTTCAATTTGGCAGTCCATTCCTATTGTTATGTTATTACCCCTAACAATCCTTGCTTCAGTGGCTTCAAGGTATATATCATCACCCTCTATTATTTCAGTCTCAAGCTTTATCCTTCTACCAAACAAGCTATTAATACTGAATCCACTTCCCGTGGTTTTTCTAACCTCTATTTTTTCTCCACCGATTTCTTTTACTTTGCATTTTCCGCTTATTCCAATTGAAATACTGTCTGCATTTAATAGTCCATCTATATCAAAGCTTCCACTTGCCCTAAAGGATTCGGCTTCGCAGTTTCCACCTAAATCTACAGAACCAGCTATTTCAACCTCCTCACCGTGAACATTTCCTCCCACATCTGTAGAGCCAGATAGCTTTATATTTCCTCCTATAATATCTCCATCTATGTCTGCAGAACCTTGTATCTTAATATTCTTACCTGAAATCTTTCCATCAACATCACAGGAGCCATAGATTGTAATAGTACCTGTCTCAATGTTCCCTCCAATATCAGATGAACCGCTTATTTGCACTTCCTCACCAATTATATCCCTTTCAATATCACAGGAACCCTTTAATTCAATATATTCTCCCCTAATGCTTCCACTTATGTCAACTGACTGGCTTATATATACCTTTTTTCCAAAAATATCTCCTCCTACATCACAGGAGCCCTTAAGCTCAACCAGCTCCTGAGCCTTTATACTTCCTTTAATATCAGTAGAGCCACTAACCTTAATAGAGGTGCAGTCAATATCACCATTAACCTCTGCTGAACCACTTATAAAAACCTCATCATACAAACCTCCAGGTGCACTTCCTGAACCTGAAAGATTTAAATTTTGCCTCGTTTCCATACTAACCCTCCATTAACCTATTATTTTTGATTTTAGTTCTTGAATAATACTAGTGATATTTATTTTAGATACCAGCTTAGTTGTTTTTTCTAAATATATTTCATTTGGAACTGATATTAAAAAGCATATTGCTATCCCAAACTTTCTCAGGAACACCATATCACAATCCTTGCCATTGAAATTCTTGTAATCATCCTCCAAATTCTGAAGAATAATTTTGCCCTCCTCCATTCCTACAGAGCCAGTCTGTAAGAATTTTTCAAGAATTGCTATATTAAGAATTTTATCAAATGAAAAGGTTTCAATTCCCTGATGATAATTTGTGTATATTTCAAGTGTCATTTCAGATACTATTTCCTTTTGGATGAGCTCCTTTTTACTTAACAATACCTCTGCAAGGAGTGGTGAAAATACCTCTGCCATATCGTCAAGTGAAAAATCATCATCCTTCATATTTTTAATTTTATCTATTCTTGCCAATATTTTATCCTTCTCAAAAAAGGTTTCTTGCCCTGTAAAGGTTGATTTCTTTATAAACCAATCCTCAGGAATTAGATTCTTCCTCTTCCATCTATATAATTGACCATATGAAATGCCTGTTAATTCTAACAAATCCTTTTTGGATATAAGTTCATTTTCCACTTCTATTCCTCCTTTTTAACAGCTATATTTTCTTCTGTTCCTTAATTCTTGCACCATTTTTAAATTTGATTTCTCCCTTATATTCCACTAAATCTATATCACAATCAGAACCAATTGTAACATTATTTCCTCTTACAACCTTTGCAACAGTTGATTCAATATATATTTCATCTCCCTCAATTAACTCTGTTACCAAATATTCATGAACATTAAAAGCTTCCTTTATTGCTCTAATTATACCAAGCCCAACTCCGTTAGATAATTTTACACTAATCCTCTCTCCGCCCATTTCCTTTACATTGCATTTTCCTCCAATGTTTATTTCAATATTGTCAGCGTTAAGTAATCCACCTATCTTAAATCCACCAGTTGCCTTAAAGGTTTCAGCCTCACAATCATTTTTAATCTCTATGGCTCCTGAGATATCCACCTCTTCAGCATGCAAACCACCCTTAATGTCAGATGCTCCAGAAATTTTAATCTTTTTTGTTTCTACATTCCCAAGGATGTCTGATGCACCACTTATATATATTTGCTCTGCAGAAACATTTCCCTTTATATCTGTTGCGCCACTTACTTCTACTATTTTAGCTTTTAGGTTTCCCTTTACATCCGAGGCCCCACTTGATTTAAATAAATTACATTCAATATCTCCTTTTACATCACCAGCACCACTGATTTTTACTTCATTAAACCTTCCTCCATTTGAGCTCCCTACACCTGATATTTTCAAATTACCTAAAACTTCATTTTCCATTTATATGACCTCCTTATTATTTACATTGTTTTATCTTAAGACTAATGTAACATAACATTGTTCTATTGTAAATATCTTTTTTAAAAAAATTTTTTTAAATCCCATGTTGACAACCTAATAGAAAATAAGTATAAACACTACTAATTTAGTAATTTAACTCTTATCCAGAGAATTAGTTAAAATATTGAGTTCAGAAGAAGTTAAAAAGTTTATAAATGACACATACAAAGGTGCAATTATACCTGCATTTTAAAGATAGGATTAATATTACTATGAAAGTCAATACCAGTCTCAGTGTCATCCTAACTTTCATAGTAATGACAAAGTAAAAAAAGTAGGGTTGCAATTTAATTGCAACCCTACTTTTTTTACTCAGGCTGTTGACATACATATTATGTCAGCAGCTTTTTTTATATTACAAAAAGGATTTTTCTAATTTGTGTCGAATTA
>JARDZI010000147.1 GCA_029240935.1 Clostridiales bacterium | reverse complement strand
AAAGATTGGAAAAGGGGTTATCCTTCCTTGAATTTAACTATATGCTTATGCAGTCATATGATTTCCTTGAACTAAGCAGAAGGTATGGCTGTGTACTTCAGTTAGGAGGAGATGATCAATGGTCAAATATTATTTCTGGTGCTGACCTTATTAGAAGGAAAGAGAGTAAGCCAGCATTTGGTATGACATTTACACTCCTTACTACAAGTGAGGGTAAAAAAATGGGTAAAACCGAGAAAGGTGCTCTGTGGCTTGACCCTGATAAAACTTCTCCATATGAATTCTACCAATATTGGAGAAATATAGATGATGCAGATGTGGAAAAATGTTTATCACTTCTAACCTTCCTTCCTATGGATGAAGTAAGAAGACTAGGTGCCCTAAGGGACAAAGAAATTAATGAAGCAAAGAAGGTTCTAGCCTTTGAGGTTACTAAGATTGTGCATGGGGTCGATGAGGCAAAAAAAGCAAAGGAAGCAGCTGAAGCTTTGTTTGGCTCAGGAGGAGACTTAAGTAATATTCCAACATCCACAGTTTCAAGAGAAATATTAGGTTCAAAAATTCTTGATATACTTATTACTACTGGTATTATCCCTTCAAAAAGTGAGGGCAGGCGTTTAATACAACAGGGTGGCCTCTATGTTAATGATGAAAAGGTTACTGACATGGATTTATTAGTTACCGAGGACTTCTTTAATGATGGAAAAATGCTTGTTAGAAAGGGCAAGAAAACTTATAACCAAATAACAATTGAATAATTGTAAGTCATAGTATTAGAGATGTTGAATATAACAGCATCTCTTTTTTATACAATAAATTTCAATAAACAATTAGCATTCTGCAGGTAGTGGCAGGTCTCTATGCCTGCATTTGTAAGGTCCTAGGCAGAAGCAGATCGACCTGCCACTACGTATAAAATCTTTATTGTGTTTATATAATGAAAATATATATTTTGTCCGATATTAATAATGTATAATTGCATTATTTCTACATAGTATTACATATTTCAAGTTAAAATAACAAATTGTTTATTATTTTAACATATAGTATAATTTATATTAACAAAATATGAATTTATTTGATTTTTATAATAAAATTTCTTTATTTCCTATATTATTCTAATTATATGAAGGGAGGGTCAGAATTTGAAGCAATCTACTGGAAATCGAATTATTACGATCGTTCTAATTCTGATTATTTTGACTACAGGAATTATTTATAGTGTTAAGTACTATAATGACTATATTACCTCCCAACAGGAATATACTGATTCCCTAGCTTCTGATAATATGCATCTTTCTAATAATGCTGCGCTGCTGCTTTCAGAAATTATGTTGCCTGAAAAGGAGTTAGTAAGCATAGCTGCTCAAAAGCTCCAAGGTATGGATTTGTTTGATGATAAAAGTATTAAGGAATTTATTTGGGATAGAAGTGCTGGTTTTACCACTGTAGGAGGATTTTATTTTGGAAGAAGGGATGGTACTCATTTTATAAATACTGATGGCCAGCTTTCTCCAAATTATAACCCGACTGAGCGTCCATGGTACATACAAGCAGCAAATAAAAAAGATCTTATAATTACAAACTCCTATACAGATTCACTTACAGGTAAGACATGTATTACTATTGCAGCTCCAGTTTATCAAAATACTCAACTAATGGGTGTGTTAGGTCTTGATATTTTTATTGATAAATTTCATAAACTTTTTGAAAATCTATCTCCTGGACATAAAACCCATTACTATGTTACTGACCAATTTGGTAATATTATTTTAAATGATGAAATTGGATTAGGTGAATTAAATCTCACAAGGGAACTTGAAAAGCTTTCAAATGGTATGAATATTAACTCTTTAATTGAAAAACAAGATTGGTTTTCTGTTTTAAGTAATTTAAACGGAAGTATAAGTATTAAACATTCTAACAGTGAGGAAATATTGGGCTATTATTGGACAATGCCTCAGGAGCAATGGAAGGTTATTGCAATAACTGACCCTATTATGTATTCAGGTGAAATAGCAAAGATGAAAACTATGTTTTATACATATGGAGGCATAGGAATATTTATATTCCTTTTCATAGTATTAATTATTGTTAGTATAAACATGAATATTGAAAAGAAAAGAATAAAATATATACTTACCCATGATACTTTAACAGGATTACCAAATCGTCAATACCTAGAAATTTTCTTTAAAAGTGAATTGGAAAGAACAGTTGAAACATTTGATTATTCACTTTTATTGATTGATATTGATAATTTCAAATTTATTAACGATACACATGGACATGCTATAGGAGATGAAATATTAAAAGCAATTGCTGGTATATTTAAGTGTATTATCCCAAGTGATGGGCTTCTCATAAGATCAGGAGGAGATGAATTTGCAATACTGCTTACAAATATAACAATTGACTCTGCAAAATATTTTACTGAAAGGCTGCAAAATTCAATTTGTAATAATCCAATTCAAATAGGTAATAAAAAATTTGATATTAGCATTAGCACTGGTTATTCTGTGATAACGAACAGAGAAAATATAATGAAATTTTTCTCACTTGCAAATGCAGCATTGAAAACTGCTAAGGAGGAAGGTAAAAATAAAGCAATATGTCTTCTACCTAAGGATATAACTGCAGGTGTTGATGATCCTGGAAAAATTAACGAATTAATTTCTCTAATCAAAGATGCTATACGTGAAGATAGATTTGTATTATTCCTTCAACCAATTATGGAAATCAATTCAAAAAAAATAAAACACTATGAAGCTTTAATAAGACTAAGAGATAAGGATGATGATCTTATTTCTCCTAGCGTATTCATTCCTATTGCAGAACGATTTGGACTAATATCCGATATAGATCATTGGGTATTTGAGGAAGTATTAAAAGTAATATCAAAGCATCAAGAAACTACAATATTTATGAATATTTCAGGTTTAAGTATTACAAATAATACACTGCTTGAGTCTTTTGAAAAAAGTATTTTAGAAAGTGGAATTGATTCCTCACATTTAAATCTAGGATTTGAAATTACAGAAACTGCATCAACAAAAAACTTTGTTCAAGCTCAAAGCTGGATGGAGAAGTTTAAAAAACTTGGATGTCAAATAGCACTTGATGATTTTGGTGTTGGATATACATCCTTTACTTATCTAAGAACACTTCCAGTTGATTATATTAAGATTGATGGAAGCTTTGTCCATAATATAGATAAGGATTCCAGCCATAGGGCAATAGTTCAAACTATCAATACCCTTGCAATTTCACTTGGTAAGAATACAATAGCAGAATTTGTTGAAAATGAAGCTGTTCTTAAGATACTAAAAGAGATGGGAGTTAAATATGGTCAGGGCTATCATTTAGGAAGACCTGGTCCAATGAATGAAAAATTGAATAAGTAGCCAGTTCATTGTGACTGGCTACTTATTCTTGCTTTTACTTTACATAGCAGTTTTGTTTTGCTAAACTTAAAACTGGAGGTGTTTATATGGAAAAATATCTTGATTATATGGTTGATGAAATCGTAAACCTTGCAAAAATACCCAGCCCTACAGGCTATGCAGATAGGGCAATAAATTATGTTGCATCCATATTAAAGGGTTTAAATGTAGGTTATAGGATCACTAAAAAGGGTGCACTTATTGCATCAATTGATGGAGTTAACAATGATATGGAAAGAACTATTTCTGCCCATGTTGATACCCTGGGTGCTATGGTTAAAGGCATAAAGGGAACTGGCCACTTATGTTTCGATACCCTAGGTGGTTATATGATGAGTGCTGTAGAAGATGAAAATTGTATAGTTGAAACTGTTGATGGAAAAACATACACTGGAACCATACTTACCACAAAACCTTCACCACATATTCATGGCAATGAGGCAAAGCAGCTTGAAAGAAAGCTTGAGAATATGGAAATAGTGCTTGATGAAAGAGTTGCTTCAAAGGAGGAGGTTGAAGGCTTAGGAATTGGAATTGGAGACTTTGTCTTCCTTGATCCGAGAACCCAGGTTACTTCAAGTGGTTTTATAAAGTCAAGGCACTTAGATGACAAGGCAAGCGCTGGTATTCTTATAGGAGTTATTAAATATATGGTAGAAAACAAAATCCTTCCACCATACAAGACAAACTTTTTCTTCAGTACTTATGAGGAGGTTGGACATGGCGCCTCTGCATCAATTCCGCAGAACACATTTGAGTTTCTGGCAGTTGATATGGGAGCTCCTGGTGAAGGTCAAAACTCCAGTGAATTTGCTGTATGCATTTGTGCAAAGGACTCTTCAGGACCATATGACTATGATTTCAGAAAAAGGCTTGTGGAGTTGTGTAAAATAAATAATATAGACTATAAAATAGACATGTACCCCTACTATGGTTCCGATGCTAGTGCTGCATTAAGAGCAGGCTATGATTTTAAAACAGGACTAATTGGTACAGGAGTATTTGCTTCCCATTCCTATGAAAGAACCCACAAGGATGGAGTTTTAAACACAGCAAAGCTTGTAGTTGGGTATATCAATTCAAAATAAAAAAATGCACTTCAAATGTTTTTTGTATAGCATTTGGGGTGCACTTTATTCTGCTCTTTTTTTATAACTTATTTAATTCCTTCAGCATTTCTTCAACACTCTTCTTCAATATTGGATGAACATACTTCGGACAAATATCATTTAAGGGTCTTAAAACAAACATTCTATTTTGCATATCTGGATGTGGAACCTTTAAGTCCTCTTCGTCATATATTTCTTGATTATAAAAAATTATGTCCAGATCAATTATCCTTGGTCCCCATTTAAATTTTCTAACCCTTCCCAAGTCTTTTTCAATTGCTAATAACCTTGTTAATACTTCTCTACAGCTAAGTTCAGTTTCCACTAGCAATGCTCCGTTTATAAATGTTGGCTGGTCTGTATAGCCATAGGGTTCAGTTTCATAAACTTCAGACTTAAAAAGAATTTTCATCCTATTCTCCTCTATTAGTTTAAATGCATCTGAAACTGCTCCATACCTATCTCCAATATTACTGCCAAATGCTATACATACCCTATTCATTTTAGTACCTCCATCATAGTTAAGGCTCTTTTATTTTCTAGAACATCATGTACTCTAACCATTTCAATATTCTGCATAGCTGCATAACAGCTCACTGCCAATGTTCCTTCTAGTCTTTCCTCAGGTGGAAGGTTCCCAAGTGCCATCCCGATACTGGTCTTTCTAGATACAGCCAGTAGTATTGGGAGTTCAAGCTCATGAAATATGCCAATTTTTTTAATCAATTCAATATTATGTTCATATAGCTTCGCAAATCCAACACCTGGATCAATTATTAACTTATCAATTGAAATACCCATTTTTCTGCTGAATTCAATTCTCTCCCTAAAATAGCTTATCAATTCCCCAATTACATCATCATAATGAGGATTCATTTGCATATTCTTTGGAGTTCCCTTTGTGTGCATAAGTATTATTGGAACATTATAATTTTTAATCACCCTATGCATATCTTCATCAAACATCATGGCACTAATATCGTTAATTATATCTGCTCCAGCTTTTATTGCAGCTTCTGCTGTTTTTGCTCTATAGGTATCAACAGAAATAAGTATATTTGTATTGCTCTTTCTAATACTTTCTATAACTGGAACTACCCTATTTATTTCCTCCTGTAGGGTTACTGGATCAGAACCAGGTCTTGTAGATTCTCCTCCAATATCCAGAATATCTGCACCATCTTCAATCATCTTTAATGCTTTATTTACTGCAGCATTAATACTTTCATTCCTTGAGCCTGAATAAAAAGAATCGGGAGTAACATTTACTATTCCCATTACCTTTGTTTTATCAAAATAGTATTTAGAGTTGTCCTTAAGGGTTATATATGTCATAGAGTACACCCCTTTTCTGTGTAAGCAAATGCATCATGATTGTGTATACTTTCAATGCTATCAACCATAACACTGTACCACCTTATGTTTGAGTTTTCCTCTAGTACAATAGCTGCTTCCCTAACTACATCCTCAACAAATCTTGGTTTAAGATATGCCTGCTCTGTTACCCATTTTTCATCTGCTCTCTTTAACAATGAGTATATAGGAGAGCTTGCGCTATCTTCTGCTATTTTAACTATGTCCTCAATCCAAACCAGCTTTTTAATATCTACCTTTATATGAACAATAGCCCTTTGATTATGTGCTCCAAAATCACTTATTTCCTTTGAGCATGGACAAAGTGTACTAACTGGAACCCTTATCTCCATTAAAAATTTAAACTCTCCATTCTCACCCTTTTCAGCCTCAAAGCAGCATTTTACATTATAGGGTGATTCTATTCCAGTAACAGGTGCAGGCTTTGTTATAAAATAATCAAATTCTATTGTACAATGTGACACTGAAGCATCTAGTCTAGTCCTTAATTCAGTTAGCATTTTATCTAGATCCTTTGGGTTTATTGATTTCATTTCATTAATAGCCTCAACAAACCTACTCATGTGAGTCCCTCTTATATCATGTGGCAGATCAACTGACATTGCTATTGTAGCAACTGTTTGTTGATACCCACCACCCTTTTCCATTAATTTAACAGGCCACTTTAAATTCCTGATTCCAACATTTTTAAGTGGTATATTCCTTGTATCTTTTTCTCTTTGTACATCCTTCATGTCCTTACCCCCTATAAACTATTCCACTGGTTTTTGTTTCCCACACTTCTACTTCATATAGCTTGGAATTATCTCTTTTCAATATATCATTTAGTTCATTCCAAACGAATACTGCAATGTTTTCTGCTGTAGGCTGGGGTATTATCTCATTAAGATATGCATGGTCAAATTTATTAATTACTTTTTCATTAACTGTTCTTTTTAATTCAACAAAATCATATATCATTCCTTCGTTATCTGGCTCCCCTTCAAGCTTTACAACCAGTTTATAGGTATGCCCATGTAATTTTTCGCACTTTCCATGATAATTTATTAGGTTATGGGCTGAATCAAATTCAAATTCCTTTATCAGTATCATATCTTCATCTCCAATTAGTTATACTTAGAATAGTAAATTTTATTTCCTATTAGAATTATAACCAATTTGACATAATACATCAATATTTTTAATGTAAACATAGAGCCTTAAGTTCCAAAATAAAGTAACCCCACCTTATAGAAGATGAGGTCTTAAACTTGATAAATCTATACAGTTATTGTCACCTTGGTACCATCCTTTGATTTTATGTCAACTATTTTAAGTCCCTTATATTTCTTTAGTTCTTTGATATTTTGAGATAATGCTCTAAAATCAATTTGTTCAATATATTTTTTATTTTCTTCCCTTAGATTCTTTGTTGCAATCCTAATTGTTGCACTGCTTAAGCCAAGTCTTATCATCCACATGGGTAATGGAATCCAAAATTTCTTTCCCTCATCAGTTCTAATATATATCCTCATAGCAGCACCTAGTCAATAAATACTTCTACGATGTCACCATCACTACTTTTAATATCCACAATCTTCCCAACAAGATTCTCATCAATAGCCTCAGAAATGAGCTGAGGATCAATTTTATCCACTCCATTTTCTCCACCAAAACTTAATTTACCAACTGAACCTAACATTCCTTTAACAAACTTAATTGGAATATTTATATTTACATCATCTCCATCATGTGAGTTTACCTTTACTCTTAGCATCCTCTCACCATAATTCACAGCATTTTTTTGTATTTGAGGAGCTCCTAGTGCTTCTATTAGCTCTGATGCCTTTTCTGAATTGATCTTACCTTCCTCAACCATCCTCAATATTCTTAATACTTCTTCATTCATTTTCAAATCCCCCTATTCTTTTAACAAATTTATGGCTTGTTCTGCTGTTATCTCACCCTTTTCAAGCATGTCAATAATGTCCTTACTATCAGGTGAATCCTTGGATCTTGTTACTGTATAACCTAAAGCTGCAATAACCTCATCCAGCTTAGCTCTTACTGTCGGATATGAAATCCCAAGCTCCTTTTCAACCTCCTTAATGTTTCCCCTACATTTTATGAATATTTCCATGAACTTAAGTTGCTCAACATTCAAATATGCAAAATTAGAGAGTTCAAAATCATTTTCAATAACAGTTCCACACTGGCTGCACTTAAGTCTTGTTACCTTTAATCTAGAGCTACATACCGGGCATCTACTTAGAACCTTATATCCCATATTCCCACCTCTTTCCTTTATCCTTATTATAATACCATTGTTTAATAATATCAATATGTATTTTAATATTTTTAATATTATTTTCAATTTTTCTTATATTATTAATTTTTATGTTTAATTAGCTATAGTTTGAAAATGGTATTGACATTTTGTTTATATTAATAAGCTATATTTAC
>JARDZI010000146.1 GCA_029240935.1 Clostridiales bacterium | reverse complement strand
AAAGAAGTTAAAATGGATTGGTGTAGATTGTGGCTCAGCAGACCATCCAATGAATACAAAAATTCGTGAATGGCAGCCTAAGGAAGCAAAGGAATGTGATATATACCTGCAAAAGAAGTATGGAAAGTCAATGGCAGAATTAATGCCAGATTCAGATTATCAGGTAATGCATATTCCGCTATTCCCGTTAAATATAATACATGCAGAAAATCTTGGAGGAGAAATCGACAAGCTTTCAAACAAACGTATGGTTATAGGATGCTTCCCATGGAAATTTGTTGGTGGAGAATCCTGCATAAGCCGTATAGTTGCATTTGATGAAGAATAATTTATAAGAAATAAAATATAATTCAGTATAAATACTTTGCTGATATGATTGTAGGGGCGAACAGTGTTCGCCCGTTAGGCACTAGCAATTTAAGTTGTCACTTAGATATTGGTAGGTAATGGCGGGCGAACACTGTTCGCCCCTACAGTCAATATGTCGATAAAAAACAATACAGTAAAAAACTATTAAATTAATAATATTTTTTTATATGGGGGGGACAAATGTGCTTGAACAGGAATATTTAAGACCTGAAACGCTTTCAGAGGCAGTAATGCTTAAGGATAAATACGGCAAGGATGCAAGAATACTTGCAGGAGGTACAGATCTTATTATCAATCTCAGGGATAATATGATTTCCTGCAAATATATAATAGATATAAAAAAAGTACCTGAAATGAGAGAAATCAGCTATGACCAGAATAGTGGCTTATCTGTAGGGGGAGCGGTAACCCTAAATGAGATGATGAAAAATGAGGAAGTAAAAAGTAAATATCCAATACTTGTAGAAAGCAGTAAAACCCTTGCCAACAGTCTATTAAGAAATCGTGCAACTATGCTTGGAAATATCTGCAATGCTTCTCCAGCAGGAGATATGATACCCTCTGCTCTTGTCCTTGAAGGCAGTGTTGAGGTTTTGTCAAATAAGGGAGCTAGGAATATTCCGCTAAAGCACTTTTTTCTTGGGGTAAAGAAAAATGCTATTTTTGACAATGAAATTGCAGTAAGGATTATTTTTCCGAGGTTTGATGGAACAGGAGCATATCTTAAAAAATCAAGAATCAAAGGCCATGACCTTGCACAGATAGGAGTAGCAGGTATGTTGAAAAATGATGGAAAGCTTATGCTTGCCATTGCAGCAGCAGCTCCAACACCTTTATTTTTTGACAACCTTGGAAATTTCGATAAAAGGAATTTAGGTGATGAAAATATTATTAAGAATATAATAGAAAAAGTCATGAAAAATATTCACCCCATAAGCGACCAGAGAGCCTCCAAAGAATATAGAATTGCTATGGCAGAGTACCTGATAGGTGAGGTTCTGCAAAAAATTTCAAAGGAAGTGTAGTTATGATGAGGCAAATACATTTAACTGTTAATAGAGAAAAAATAAATTCACAGGTAGAGCCCAATAAAACACTTCTATGGTTTTTACGAGAAGAGTTGGGCCTTACTGGCACTAAGGAAGGCTGTGGTGCTGGGGAGTGTGGGGCATGTACTGTAATATTGAATGGCAAAGCTGTAAATTCATGTCTTGTTATGGCTCTTGAAGCAGAGGGTGGAGAGGTTTATACAATTGAGGGGGAAGCAAGAAATGGAGAGCTTTCCAGTCTGCAAAGGGCATTTATTGATAAAAATGCTCTACAATGTGGCTTCTGTACTCCAGGTTTGATCATGTCTGCAAGAGCACTTTTAAATGAAAATCCCGATCCAAACAGAGAAGAAATCAAAGAGGCTATGCAGGGGAATTTATGCAGATGCACAGGTTATGAACCCATTATTGAGGCCATTGAGGAAGCAGTAAAAAAGGAGAGATAGTATGAGAGAAAAATATATAGGAGCGGCAGTTCCAAGAATAGACGGAGTTGAAAAGGTTACAGGAGAAGCCCAGTATGTGACCGATATGAAGTTCCCGGGAATGCTCTATGCAAAACTTAAACCAAGCACCTCTGCTCATGATGTTATAAAAAGCATTAATACCAGCAAATCAAGGAGTCTGACAGGAGTAAGAGCAGTCCTGACAGGTACTGATGCTTATCAGAAGCTTGGTATTTACATGGTGGATAAATCTATACTTGCAGTATCAAAGGTAAGATATTATGGGGAGGCTGTAGCTGCAGTTGCAGCAGTTGATATAGAGACAGCACAAAGGGCTGTAGAGCTTATAGAGGTTGAGTATGAGCCTCTACCAATAGTCCATGATGTTGAAGAGGCTATAAAGCCAGGAGCAACTCTTGTTCATGAAGAAATGGCTGAAAACAAATGGATTAAAAATGTTTTTTTTCCTGAGATTGGTACTAACATAGCAAATCATTTTAAAATAAGAAAAGGAAATGTTGAAGATGCTTTTTCTAAGGCAGATTTAATTCTTGAGAATAAGTTTTATCAACCACAGGTACTTCATGTACCACTTGAAACCCATGCTGTTATAGCAAAATGGGGAACTGGGGATAAAATAAAAATATGGACCAGTGCCCAGGCACCCTTTGCAGTAAGGGACTTGTTCAGTTCTGCCTTTGGAATAAAAAGACAGGATATTGAAGTAGTTGTACCCTATGTTGGGGGTGGCTTTGGAGGAAAAGCAGGCATACACCTTGAACCACTTGTTGCACTTTTATCAAAGGCATCGAATGGGAGACCTGTTAAGCTTGTCCCAACAAGAGAAGAGGAAATATCGACTCTCCCATGCAGACAGGGACTTGTTGCTAAAATAAAAACAGGTGTTACCAAGGAAGGCAAAATTGTTGCAGAAGAAATAGAGTATTTATGGGATGCAGGTGCATATGCAGATTATGGAGTTAACATAGGACGTGCAGCAGGTTATTCAGGCTGTGGCCCCTATGAAATAGATAATGTAAAGCTTGATTCCTATACAATATATACAAACCACATTTTTGGAACTGCATACAGGGGATTTGGGCATGCAGAGTTTTTCTGGGCAGTTGAAAGGCAGAGGGAGTTACTTGCAAGGTCATTAAACATGGATTCTTACGAATTCAGGATGAAGAATCTATTAAAAGCAGGTTCAAGAACAATTACAGGGGAGCTTATTACAGAAAATACTGGCCGTGTTGACAAGTGTCTTGAAGCTGTTTCAAATGGAATCAATTGGGGAGTGAAAAAGACAGAGGAGGAAAAACGGCAGGAAAAATTAACTGGAAAATATAGAGGAAAAGGAATTGCAGTTCTTCATAAAGCTCCTGCTATGCCAACTTCCTCTGCGTCCTCAGCTATTATTTATATGAATGAGGATGGATCTGTTAGATTTAATGTAGGTGGCGTAGACTTTGGACAGGGAACATATACAGTTCTCTCTCAGATAATAGCTGACAAGCTGAGTCTACCCATAGAGAAGGTGCATTGTGCTTTTGAAACAAATACAGATTCTGCTCCATATGATTGGCAGACTGTGGCAAGTCGTATGACAGTGCTTGCAGGAAATGCTGTCATGGATGCCTGTGATGATTTGCTTAATCAGATATATGAAATAGGTTCCATAGTACTAAGAGCTGCTAGGCATGAGATAGCTATTGGAGAAGAATATATTTATGTAAAACAGCATCCATCAAACAGAGTAGCTTATAGTAAGATAGCACTGGGGTACTCATATGAAAATGGTAATTCTATAGGAGGACCTCTTATAGGGAGAGGTAAGTCAATAGCTCAGGGGTTAAACTATTTGGATCAAAATACGGGACAGGGAATGCCTGCACTTGATTGGACCTTTGGAGCCCAGGGAGTAGAAATAGAGGTGGATTCTCATACCGGAGATATTGAAATTTTAAAATTTCACTCAGCTATAGATGCGGGATGTGTTATGAATAAAATGTTGCTAAAAGGCCAGGTTGTAGGAGGTATCATACAAGGACTTGGGACAGCACTATCAGAGGTAATGCTGTACAACGATAATGGGAAATTGTTGACTAGAAGCTTAGTTGACTATAAGATACTGACAATGAAGGATTTGCCTAAAAATATAGAGCTGCATTTTATTGAAACACCTCAATTGGATGGACCACATGGAGCAAGGGGAGTTGCTGAGCATCCGATGATTTCAATAACCTCTGCCATAGGAAATGCAGTTGCTGATGCAACAGGTGCAGAAATATTTGAAGTTCCTATGAACCCAGAGAGGGTTTACATGGCAGTTAAAAGTGTATTGGGAGAAAAGTAAATAAAAGGGGCTGCTTAAAATGTTTTATATTTTAAGCAGCCCTGATTTATTATTGAGTTACATCAACATTCTTGGCAGAAGTGACATTTTTATTTTTACCAAATATGGAGCTTGCATTTAAAACAAGGTTCATCACTATTCCAAATAATGCTGCAGTTGCTATTGCTGGAAGTTTAGCTCCAAATACTGGAATCATTCCACCAGGAAATCCGAAGGAACCTCCAAGACCAATTGTTAGTATTGTAGCTATTATTGCGAGGTTTCTATTATCAAACATATCAACTTTTTTGCTAATCATTATTGCAACACCCTGAACACCTATAACTCCGAAAAGATATATCGAGATTCCACCAATTACAGCACCAGGTATTGTCAATACTAGGGCTGAAACCTGCCCTAATAAGGATAATGCCATTGTTATTATTGCTGCAGCTACAAGCATTATACTTGAGAAGTTTCTAGTGATTGCCATGGTACTGAGATTTTCACCATAGTTTGTACCTGCAGGACCTCCAACGAATCCTGATATCATGTCTCCGATACCATCTCCTATAAGGTTTAAGCCAAGCTTATCAGCAATTTTGTATTCCTTTTTTCTTCCCAGTTTTTTTGAAAGGTCATTAACATAAAGGTCAAGCTGGAAAAGATGTGCCGAGGATTCTGGAATTGTTGCTATTGCAATAGGCATTATTGCAAGGGCTGTTGCCCAGTCAACTGAAGGAAGGGTAAAATGAGGTAATGTTAGAAAGCTTGCGTTTGCAACTGCACTAAAGTTTATAAGTCCTGCTGGAATACTGATTGCATATCCAAGAATTATTCCAAACAGTATTGGCAGTTGTCCCAATGTTCCCTTTAAGAATACTGAGAAAAGAATTGTAGCAATTAATACGATAATGGCAATTGCCCAGTTTCCTGAGGCGTTGGTCATTGCTGAGCCA
This sequence comes from Clostridiales bacterium, assembly GCA_029240935.1. Classification (GTDB taxonomy): domain Bacteria; phylum Bacillota; class Clostridia; order Clostridiales; family Caloramatoraceae; genus JARDZI01. The sequence goes on along the minus strand of JARDZI010000146.1, from coordinate 3,244 downwards.
GCAAGAGAAAGACCAATAACAATCGCAATACTTCCTGTTATTGTTGGTGGAAGTACCTTGTCAACCTTGTCCTTTCCAAATTTGTTAATAATAAGGCCTGCTGCAATTGATACTAGACCTGAGGCAACAATTCCAAATTGTGCCTTTGAAATCAAAGCATCTGGTGCAACCTTTCCAAGCTCTGTAACTCCAGTTATTGCACAAATTGCTGCTATGTATGAAAAGCTTGAGCCATAGAAAAGAGGTATTTGACCTTTAGTAATAAGTATGAAGCCCAGGGTTGCGAGACCGCTAGCAAAAAGCGTTGTAGATACGTGAAATCCTGTAAGAAGTGCTACAAGTACTGTAGCTGGAAACATTATCAGTATTTGCTGGAGAGCAAACAATATAAGTTTCCAAACTGGGGGTTTTTCATCTGGTAGGTAACCTGTGATGTGTTTCGTTTCCATTAAATAACCCTCCCTTTAAAATATGTGATAAAAGGTTTCTTTAAAGGTAAGTAAGGAGAAAAGAGTCCTTTACTTAAAAACAGGATTATTTTTTAAAATTCCATTAGGTCCAATATATTCATTATAATTACATTATGGAATATATTTTCCTATGGTTTAGAAAGATACTCTTTCCTTGTGTTGTAAAAAATTGAATTTGAAGTAGAAAATATGCTTGTACACAATTTCTTACTAACATACTGTGCCTTCAAAAAGAAAGCCAATTATCCCTTGTGTATATTATACCAAATTATGTATTAATTAACAATAAATAACTAAAAAATTTATGTAATTTATGGAATAAATTGAAAAAGTAAGAAAAGAACAAAAACAAGAAAAATTGGTCAGTTCTGAGGTATTTGTTCTAAAAATAATTCAACCTAGCATCAGACATAATATCAACCAAGTCAAATTGAAAAAGTTCAAAGGAAAATAAAAAGCAGTTAATAATTTTGTAGCTAAACAAAATTATTAACTGCTTTTGTTTGCAAAATTGGTTAAAATTCTGACTTTTAATAAATAATATAATTCTGAACTGCCTTTTTTATTTTACTTATCCTATAAATGTGCAAATACAAATTTGCGCTGAGACCAGTAACTAAACATGAATATTGTGGTTTCAGCTAGCAATTTTGAAATTAATAAGGATATTCCAATCATTTTATTAAATGTGAATATTAATGAATAGTTAAAAAACATTACTATTATTACAAGTATAAAATATTTAAGCATGGAGTTTTTTACATTGGAGTTTTTATCTCTATGAAAAACATAGTTCTTATTCATTGTATAGTTAAAAATTGAACTGCATACCCTAGACACTACAACTGCAGCTAACAAATTAGCTGTAAGGTATTGAATAAGCAATAGTAGAGTAAAGTCAATTATTGATGATATAAGGGATGAAGCACAAAATTTTAATATTGGCAGATATACCATTGCAGAATCCTTAATCCCATGAAAGTGTGAGGATTTGTTATTCTTATAGTAAACAGTATCTATATTAACCTCATGAAATTTAAAACCTGTATCATTTGCTTTAAGCAACATATTCATTTCATATTCAAAGCGTTCTCCAGGAATATTACATAACCAACTAAGCATATCTATTGAGTATCCTCTAAGACCTGTTTGGGTATCAGTTATATCAATACCTGTAGCAAGAGTGAATATGATTCTAGTTATTGAGTTGCCCAATTTACTACGAAGAGGAACCTTGCCTGTAAATCGTCTGCTTCCTAAAACAATGCAGCTTTTATGTTCTTCAACATTTTTAGCAACCCTTAATATATCCTCTAGTAAGTGTTGCCCATCACTATCTGCGCAGACAACCCCAATGCTTTCATCACTTGCTCTAATAAAATCAAAACCTGTTTTTAATGCATGACCTTTACCAAAATTCCTTTCATGGGTTAAAACTTTACAATCTAATTTTTCTGCCTGCCTAAATATTTCATTGTATTTTTTCGAACTTCCATCATTAACGATTATTATGTCAAAACTGCATTTTTCTTTAATTTTGATTATGAGTTCTAAAAGCTGTACTCCAGGCTCATATGAAGGAATTAAAATAGTCATCTATTTATTGCCTCCTTATATATTTAATTATTATACTTTAGCTAAGAGTAAACTTATGAGGGTGCCTCTCTGAAAGTTATGATGTTAAGTTAAACCCTGACCTTAACTATTCCTTAATATAGAGTATATCGCTAACTCCTCTTTCAGATTGTTTACCTAGTGGATTGTTAACCACTCTCCCCATGAAATACATGGTAGATGAACCTCCTCCATCAAGGTTATATGCTTCTTTACATCCTAAATCAGAAAATACCTTGGCAAACGCTGATAGGGTCATCCCTTTACTGTAGCCCGAACTACGACCATCAACTACAACAAATATAAAGTGATTAGCTTCAATCATTCCAATTCCTGTTCTTGGATTAGAGCTTTGAATTGATCGATTACCAAAATTTGTATCTATTGCTACCTTTCCAAAATCCTCCACTAATTCTCCATTCTTTACTAGTACAGGTCCAAATGAGAGGGTGTTTACGACACTAGATGCCAGTAGCTCAGAGGATGAGATCTCTTCTTCATTAAAGGTTTGCATTGTACCATCTTTGTACAATGCAGCTGAAGTTCTTGTTGGAATATCTCTATATAAAGTTCCATTGCGAATAAGAACACCATCGCTGCGGAATCCATAATAGTCACCATTAATAGCAAAGATTGCATTATTATCCTCTGCAATTTGTGAAGTTGGTTCAATAATATTTCTTCCAAACTCATTTTTTGCAAATGCAGAAAGTAGGTTTGAGGGATCTTTTAGTTTAACATCTGCTACAAAATATGTTATTATATCACTTCCTGAACCAGTTTGAACCTTATCTATATTGATTGTAATGTTATCACTTGAGTAGTTCCAATCATCAGATTCTGATTTCACAGAATCACTAGTTTCTTCTGAAATTGTGCTGTTAATATTCGAATTATATACCTTAGATTCTACATGCTCGATTAAGTATCTATCAGCAAGTATATATAATATAAATGCAATGATTAGTACAGAAGCAACTATTGCTAAATAAAGGGTTTCCTTTAATATTCCCTTTTTTTTATTTTTATAGTTCATAAATGTCACCTCGCTATTTAACTTTTTGAATTTATGGGTCATATGGACCATATGACCCATAATATTATTTTTTAATATTTAGAGATATATCTACGCTTTTTAAACTTTAATGCGAAAATTATAC
>JARDZI010000145.1 GCA_029240935.1 Clostridiales bacterium | reverse complement strand
AAAACGAATTTATTAAACTTACAGATCGATTATCCTTCTACTTAAAACCAACTGAAGAACTATTAAAAGATAATAAATATTTTACAATCAATACAATACTAACATCATATACTGCATTCTTTGCACTAGGTGAAATAGGTAATAATGATAAAATAGGAAAACTCAATTCAAAGCGTATACCCAATGGTACAATACTAATTTCAGTTGCAAATGGACCATCCATTAGTATTAATGCAAGTAATGGTCATCTTGATATGTCAAAGGAAGCTTCGAAAAATCCTCGTGCATCAATGAACTTTACAAATCTCGAAACAGCAAATCAACTACTAAATGGCAAGGTAGACTCCTATACATGTATAGCAACAGGACAGCTTCAAATAAAAGGCTTTATTCCAATGATTGATAATATGAATAAAATTTTATCTCAAGTTCCTGCTTATTTAAGCTAAGGAGGGTTAGAGTATGGAAGTATATAAATATGAAAAAAGTAATGAGCTTTATAGAAGGGCATTGAAATTTACTCCATCTGGTGTACAGGGTCATTTAGGCCCAGTTGAGGGCTGCTTTATTCCAATAGAAGCATATCCATTATTTTCATCCCGTGCAAAGGGGGCATACTTTTGGGATGTGGATGGAAATAGATTTATAGACTATATGTGTGCCTATGGGCCTAATGTACTTGGCTATAATGATGAGGAAGTTGATGAAGCTATTAAAAAACAACTTGAAATGGGAGACTGTACTTCCCTGCCTTCATCAAAAATGATTGATTTCGCAGAATTAATAGTGGATACCATTGACATGGCAAATTGGGCATTTTTTGCAAAGAATGGTGGAGATGTAACAAATTTTGCCATATTGACTGCCAGAGCTGCTACTGGGAGAAAGAAGATAATACTTGTTAATGGGGGATACCATGGGGTTGCTGGGTGGACTCAAAAGCTAGGTTACTCAGGAATTACTTCTGAGGATGTGCATAATAATTTATATGTGGACTGGAATGATTATGATCAGGTTGAAAAACTAGTAAATGAGAATCCAGGCGAGATTGCATGCTTTATGGCAACTCCATATCATCATCCTGTATTCTTAGATAATGAGCTTCCAGCAAAGGATTACTGGAAGAAAATAAGAAAGCTATGCACTGACAATGGGATTGTTCTTGCAATAGATGACGTGCGTTGTGGCTTTAGACTAGATATGGCAGGCTCTGATCACTATTTTGGTTTTAAGTCGGATTTATCCTGCTACTGCAAGGCATTAGCTAACGGCTCTAATGTTTCTGTTTTATGTGGAACTGGTGCCCTTAAAAATGCTGCAGCTGAGGTTATGTATACAGGAAGCTATTGGCTATCTTCAGTTCCATTTGCAGCTGGAATAGCATGCATAAATAAGCTTAAAAGGATAAATGGACCTAAAATTATGATTGAAAAGGGTAAAAAGCTAACTGAGGGGCTTATTAAGGTTGGAAAGACATATGGGTTTGATCTTAAGGTAACGGGAGTACCTTCCATGTGGTATATGAGAATAACAAATGATGATTCTCTTACACTACATCAGGAATGGGTTGCTGAATGTGTAAAAAGAGGATCTTTCTTTACGAATCATCATAACCAATTTATTAATTGTGCATTAAGTGATGAGGATATTAAGCTAACACTTGAAATTGCAGATGAAGCATTTAAGTTAGTAAAGACTAAACACCCTGAAATTATAAAAAGGTAGGTGAAGTGTGTGTCTTTAGATAAAAAAGAAATTCAAAGATTAGAAAAGCAAGCATATGAGCTTCGTGATTTGTGTGTTGATACAGTTTCCTGGGCTGGGGGTGGACATATAGGAGGTTCATTAAGTGCAATGGATATTTTGACAATATTGTATTACAAATATTTAAATATAGATCCTAAAAAACCAGAGTGGGAGGATAGGGATAGATTCATATTAAGTAAAGGTCATATTGGGGTTGGTTTTGCACCTGTACTTGCATCAAAGGGATACATTGATAAGGAGCTTTTAAAGGATTATAATCATACAGGTTCAAGTCTTGGCATGCATCTTGATTCAAGGAAGGTTTCAGGAGTTGATGCATCCACAGGTTCTCTTGGACACGGACTTTCAATTGCTCTAGGAACTGCTATTGCTGGTAAGCTTATGAATAAAAGCTATAGTGTATTTTGCCTTCTAGGAGATGGGGAATGTGATGAGGGTTCTGTTTGGGAAGCTGCAATGGCAATTTCCCACTATAATGCAACAAATGTAATAACCATTATTGACAGAAATAGATGTATGATTGATGGTCCAACAGAGGAAGTAATGAAGCTCGAACCCTTTGCTGATAAGTGGAAGGCATTTGGTTTTATAGTCAAAGAGGTTAATGGGCACAACTTTAATGAACTTTCAGAAGCTATAGAGTATGCAAAAAAAGAAAAAAATAAGCCAGTTGTAATAATAGCTAATACAATAAAGGGGTGCGGAATTGACTTTATGGAAGATGACTATAAGTGGCATTACGGCAGTCTAGATAAAGAAAAAATAATAAGAGCCAAGGAGAGTCTTAAGAAAAGCTATGAAAACAGGGTAAAGGGGGAATAGTAATGGCTGGATTAACATATACAATGCTTGATACTGCACATCTTTCTACTGCCGAAATCTATGGTAAGGTTTTGTGTGACCTTGGTGAAAAGTACCCTGAAATAGTTGGACTTTCTGCGGATCTGGCTAAATCTACAAAAATTGGATTGTTTGGAGAAAAGTTTCCCAATCGTTTTTTTAATACTGGAATAGCTGAGCAAAATATGTTTGGAATGGCAGCTGGAATGGCAAAGGCTGGCCTGGTGCCATTTGTATCAACATTTGCTGTTTTCACATCAATGCGTGCTCTAGATCAGGTTCATACAGATATTTGCTATCAAAACCTTAATGTAAAGATGATTGCAACACATGCAGGTTTATCCTTTGGTCAAGCTGGATCAACTCATCATTGTACCGAGGATATAGCAATAATGCGCTCTATGGCAAATCTAAGGGTAATAGTTCCTGCAGATGGTATTGAAACTGCAAATGCTGTTCAAAAGGCATATGAGACAAAAGGGCCTGTATACATTCGTATTAATCGTGGGTTTGACCAGAAATTATATGACAGTATGGAGTATGATTTTGAAATAGGAAAAGCAGTACAACTTGTTGATGGAACAGACATTACACTAATTGCTTGTGGCTCATGTGTATATCAGGCTGTGCAGGCAGCAAAAATACTCCAGGAGGTAGATGGAGTTAAGGCTAGGGTTTTAAACATGCATACAATAAAGCCAATTGACAGGGAAGCCATTTTAAGGGCAGTACATGAAACAAGAAGGATTATAACTATGGAGGATCATAATATTTATGGAGGCCTCGGAAGTGCTGTTGCTGAGGTTATGGCTGAAAGTGGTAAGGCATGTGCATTTAGAAGACTTGGAATCCCCGATGTTTTCTCAATAATTGGTCTTCATGAAGATTTAATGGCTTATTATAAAATCGATACCAATGGAATATTAGATGCTGTGAGAGAAGTAATGGGAATGGACTTTGAAGAAAATGATAACTGGGAGGATGAAATGTAATTATGATAACCAGGGATGATTTATATTCATGCAATATTTTCCTAAATTCAGTTCTTCCTCTAGTTAAGGTAATTATTGAGGATGACGAGAAGCTTTCTCAAAGCTTTAAGGGTAAAAATGCAAAGGTTCAAATAAGTGCAATAAATGGAACTGAGAAGGTTGGTACCCATTATATTATTAGTGATGGAGTCTTTACTGTATTTAAGGGTACTATAGAAAAGCCAGATTTGGAGCTTGAGTTTAAAAGCATTCCAGATTTAAATAATTTTTTCAAGGGTAGTAGTAAGAAACTCCCGAGGATTACAGGAATTAAGAACTTTGGCTTATTTATGGGGATTCTAAAAGCTCTGCTTAGGATGGCAAAGCTGCTTGGAGCTACAGATCCTCCTAAGGATGAAAAAACTAAAAAGTTACTGGTTAAGATGTATTTTTATCTGCTTTCATCTGGAATAAGTCAATTAAACAAATCTGAACATCCTGATGTATCAAAATGGGCAAAACAAAGTCCGGATAGAGTTTATGCCTGGGGAGTAATAGGAATGCCAGAGCTTTCTGCATATATAAGAGTTAAGGCTGGTAATACCAAGGCATGTAGAGGGGAATATAAGAGAGCAAAACCATTTTTCACAATGCGTTTTGATTCAATAGACAGTGCTCTAGGGACATTGATGGAAAAGGACAATCTAATTGAAGCAACTATAAACGAAAGGCTGATAATGGAGGGTGCACCGGAGTTTGGAGCTCAAATTGGTGATTTTATGTTTGCTGTGGGAAGTTATGCAAAATAGGGGGGATTTGGTTGAAAATACGTTCACTAAGCCATAGTGGAGTTACGGTCTCAAACTTTCAAGCCTCTGTAAAGTGGTACTATGAGATGTTTGGATTAATGCTAATTGATGAGCAAACTCTTTCAAAAGAACAAGCAAATGAACTGCATAATCTTTATGGAGTTAAAAACACTAAAGTTAGGTTAGGGTTTCTAAGAGCGCCAAAGGGTGGAGTTGTTGAGATATTTGAGTTTACGCCATCTCTGCCAGAAACAAAAACCATATGGAACAAGCCTGGAATAACACATATTACATTTGATGTAAAAAATGTTCCGAAGTGGTATGGAAGGTTATCTAAAAAAGGTGTTGACTTCTTTTCTGAACCACAAAAAACCGGTGTTAATGAATGGGTGTTTTTAAAGGATCCTGATGGTAACTTAGTTGAGCTAATTGATCTTAAGTCAAATTATTTTATAATTAGGTTTTTAGGTGGTATTGCAGGACGAATAATGGCTAAGGGTAAGTTTAAAAAATATTATGAGTAGTGCTTTTGTGGATTAGGTTGAACTAATATTCTGCCTAGTCCACTAATTTCAAATGGTGAAGATTTTAATCTATATATGCTGCATTAAAGAAATTGCACATTTAGCATGTACAATGTGATAGTTACAACGCATTAATATCATTGTTATGGAAGACCCTATCATGTAATCATGAACATAGTGAAGATTTTTAATATCCTTTGAGACTTCTGTTTGATATAATTTAGATAGAGAAAATTTGTAGTATTAATACAAGGATATGTTGAAAATTATGATAGCTATTTCTAAGGGGGAAAATATAATGAAAAATACAGTACTTATATCAAGGATAAAAAGGCAAAAGTTTCACAAGGATACATTTGATAATATTTCAGAAGAAAGAAAAAAAAGAATTCTTGATGTTTCTATTAAAGAATTTGCAGAAAAGGGATATAATGCTGCTAATATTAATGCTATTGCCCAAAAAGCTGAGATAAGTATTGGCTCTTTATATAGTTATTTTGCGTCTAAGGAGGACTTGTTTCTCACTATAGTTGATGTGGGTTTTCAACTTATTGAAGAGGTTTTAAATAATATTAATATTATAGATGAGGATATGTTTTCAAAATTAGAAAAACTGTTTAGAACAACAAGGGAGTATGCCATAAAATATCCAGAGATGAATCAAATATACCTTGATTTAACCACCCAGGGGTTATCGACTCTAGCAAATAGGCTCTCTACTAAGTTAGAATCAATCACTGTTGAGTTTTATAATAATATTATTAATGAAGCTAAAATAAAGGGGATTATTAGAACTGATATTAATAAGGAGCTAACCTCATTTTTAATTGATAATATGCTTACAATGTATCAATTTTCATTTTCATCGGACTATTATAGAGACAGAATGAAAATATTTTTAGGAAGTAAATATGACATTGAGGACGATGCATTGCTCAATGAAATTATAATGTTTATTAAAAGAGCTTTAAATTAAAGCTCTTTATAAGAAAAATGTTGAAATTCAATAATTCTATTGTAGCGTCAGATGCCTACAGCTGACCGGGCGCTTACAAGGGTGACCTGTTTTAATATGGGTTCTCCCTGTCTGATGATGCCCTGGTCAGCCTTTGGCGGCTGACGCTACATGGGTTTCGGTAGCAACACAATTGTTTAATATATCCTTAATTTAAAAATTTTTGGCTTTATTTTGAGCATCTTTGATTGCATTATCTAATATAGCCTCAATATCCTTTCCAATAACATCCAATTCATCTGCAGAAATAGTGCTAAAATCTGTGATTCCAAGGAAACCAAATATTGTTCTTAAGTATCTGTCACCCATCTCAAATGAGGAGAAGGGTTCCGTGGAATATTGTCCACCTCTTGTTGTAATATTAATTGCTTTTTTTCCAGTACATAATCCAACTGGACCTGCTTCTGTATACTTAAATGTAATTCCTGTTACACAAATATAGTCGATGTATGCTTTTAAAATTCCTGGAATATTTAAATTCCACATTGGTTCTGCAATTACATATTTATCAACCTCTGTAAATTGATATGCATATTTAAGAATTGGATGTTTTCTGCTTTCCTCAGTTTTAAGACCAAAAACAGTATTTATATCATCTGTTGATAACAGTCCTATGCCCTCTTTATATAAATCTAGAGTTATGATTTCATCATCAGAATGGCTCTGTTTGTATGTCTCAATAAAACTATCAGATATCCTAAATGTTCTTGATTCACCTTCAGGTTTAGCATTTGCTTTAATATAAAGTACTTTACTCATCTGTTGTTGCCTCCTTGTAATCACGTTGTAAATTCTCTTTCTAATGTAGTATTTTAAAAAAAGAATAATTTATTCAGTTTTGTTTTTTTAATATGCTATAATAATAAAAGTAAAATATGGTTTTACAAAAAACTACTTTTCCTAGCACAGAACCTAGAAAAATCAAGGAATGAGGGGATAATTTATGGAAGAGGTATTATCTAATTTGTTTTTATATTGGATGATTTACAGTTTATTGGGATGGTTAGTAGAAACTATATACTGCTCAGTTCCTCAAGGACATTTTGTGGAAAGGGGATTTCTCAATGGCCCGATCTGTCCAATATATGGCTTCGGTGCATTATTTGTATTGTCAGTGCTGAAGCCATACATTAATAACCTATTTGCTGTATTTATACTTGGAATGATTTCTACTAGTATTCTAGAATATATTACAAGCTATCTAATGGAAAAGCTGTTTAAGATGAAATGGTGGGATTATTCTGATCATAAATTTAACATTAGAGGGAGAGTCTGCTTACTCAATTCAGTTTTGTTCGGAATTCTCTGCATTGTTCTGACAGAATTAATACATCCTCCTATAAAGTTTTTTGTAAATGAAATTTCACTTACATTGAAGTATATATCTATTGCAGTGCTTTCACTAATTACATCTATAGATTTCTTGGCATCTGTACGATCTATTATAAATCTTAATCATAAGTTTGAATTAATTTATCAGCTAAAAGAGCAGATACTTGAAAAGTTGGAGCATGAAAATGTGGCAAGAAAACTAAATAACCTTCGTGAGAGTCGAAATAACTTTGTAGAAAATAAGTTAGACAATTTAAAAGAGTTTAAAGAGAGTTTAGTTGAGATGAAAGAAAATATAGATATTGATATTGATAAAGTAGTAATTTCCTTTCATGAGAAACTTAAGGCTCTACAAACAGAAAATAAATATATAGAACATAGAATATTACTTGCATTTCCAAAACTGAAATCAATAAAATATAATGAGGCATTGCAGGAAATGCGAAAATCCATGAAGGAATTTAGACAAGAACATTCTAAAAAGAAAAAGAACTAGGTGGGAACTGGTGTGTCTTCAAACTCAAATACATATAATTAGAAAAAGTGTCAAGTTTAGATTATTTTTATATTAGAATAAAATAATCGAAATTTGATGCTTTTTTAGTTATGTATGAATAGAAATTAAAAGAATTCAGAATTGTATCTACCATTTATATTTTAACTACAATACTATTGACATTGCATAAAAATAGAAGTACTATTTATTTGTAACTGGTAGTTACCACTTTATAAATTTGGGGGTTTTGTAATGTTAGATAAGGAAAGTAAGATACCGCTATATTCACAGTTAATGGATATTCTAATTCATGATATCGAAAGTCACATGCAGGAAGATGAGAAGATGCTCTCTGAAAGAGAAATTTGTAAAAAGTTTGATGTTAGCAGAACAACTGTAAGACAGACCTTTCAAGAACTTGAGAGAGAAGGATATATTTATATAAAACATGGCAAGGGTGCTTTTGTAACATCAAATAAGTTCAATCAGAATCTGCAAGGATTTTATAGTTTTACAGATGAAATGAAAAAGCTCGGTAAGGAACCAACCTCCAAGGTTATAAAATTTGAGATAATTACATCAAATAATGATATTGCAAAAAAGATGAAAATTGAAAGTGAGGATCTGGTCTATAAATTTACAAGGCTTAGACTTGCCAATAAAGAAAAGATGATGGTAGAAACAACCTATGTTCCTTATAATATGTTTCCAGGGAAGGATGATTTAAATAGAAATCCCCTTTATGATATCTTCAGGGATAGATTTAATACAGTTGTTGAGTATGCTGAAGAGGTTTTTATTCCGGTACTCACTAATGAGGATGAAGCTGAAAAATTGAATATTGGAGTAGGATCTCCAAGCCTTAAAATTAGTAGATATGCATACAATAGCAATGATAAAGTAATTGAGTATACAATTAGTATAGCAAGAGGAGATAAATTTAAGTATAATATAAAGCTTTTAAAAAAATAATAAATATGCCAATAATATTTATCATAGGGAGGAATAAAATGAAGGAAATTGTGTCTACAAAGGAAATGTTATTTAACGCAATGAAGAAAGGCTATGCTGTACCAGCATTTAATATTCATAATCTTGAAACTATTCAATCTGTACTAGAAACAGCAGCGAAACTAGGTTCCCCTGTGATTCTTGCTGGTACTCCCAGCACCATAGAATATGCTGGTGGGGATTATATAGTAGCTATTGCTCAAGCAGCAGTTAAAAAATATGATATTCCAATAGCAATTCATCTGGACCATTTTGAGGACCCAAAGGAAATTATAAAATACCTTGACATGGGCTTTAAGTCTTGTATGATTGATGCTTCACTTGAATCCTTTGAGGAAAATATAAGGATAACTAAGGATGTTATTAAATATGCTCATGGTCTTGGAGCAACAGTTGAGGCAGAGCTTGGAAGACTAGGAGGCCAGGAGGATAATATTGTTGTAGATGATGAAAATGCAGCATACACCGACCCTAAAAGTGCTGTTGAATTTGTGGAAAGAACAGGAATTGACTCTCTTGCTGTAGCCATAGGAACAGCACATGGACTTTACAAGGGTGAGCCAAAACTCGATGTTGAAAGATTAAAAATAATAAGGAAGCTTATATCAATTCCTCTTGTACTACATGGAGCTTCAGATGTACCTGATGAAATGGTGAAAAGAACTATAGAATATGGAATAAACAAGGTTAATGTGGCTACTGATTTGAAAATTCCATTTGCTAATGCAATAAAGAAGTATTTTAATGAACACCCAGATGCTAACGACCCAAGAAAATATTTAACTCCCGCAAAAAAAACAATGATGGAAGTAGTAAGGCATAAGATAGAGGTCTGCGGAAGTGCAAGCAGGGTGTAATATGATTACTACAGTTACATTTAATCCAGCAATTGATAAAAGATATCATATTGAAGATATAAAAATTGGAGAGGTTCAGAGGGTTGTAGATGTTGAAAATACTGCTGGTGGCAAGGGTATTAATGTCTCACGAGTTGCTTCAATACTTGGAGAAAAAGTTACTGGGACTGGTTTCCTGGGAGGTACAAATGGTCAGTTTATTGAAGAAGAAATTTCAAGGATGGGAATTGAAAACAGGTTTTTGAAAATAAATGGTGTGACAAGGTGCTGTCTTGCAATAATCGATGGTGCAGGTAAACAGACAGAGTTCCTTGAACCTGGACCAGAAATTAGGCAGGAGGATTTTGAAAGCTGGCTTAAAATATATAATGATTTACTTAGTAACACCGAAATTGTAACAGCTTCAGGGAGCCTTCCTAGAGGATTAAATGCTAATTCATATGCAAGAATAATTCAAATTGCAAAAGAAAGAGGGATAAAGGTTTTCCTTGATACAAGCGGAAGTGCCTTACTAGAAGGGGTAAATGCAAAGCCCTACTTTGTAAAGCCAAATACTGATGAGATAAGTTTAATAACTGGCAAGGTCATAAACACAGAAAAGGATATATTAAAGGGAATAAAATACCTTAATGAAAAGGGAGTAGATTTTGTAACGGTTTCTATGGGAAAGGCTGGTTCGATATCAGGCTATAAGGGCATTTATTATAAGGCAATTTCACCTTATATAAATGCAGTAAACTCTGTTGGCTCTGGTGATTCATTTACTGCAGGTATGGCAGTTGCACACTATAGGAGATTGGATATAATTGACTCAATAAGGTTTGCAGCTGCCTGTGGTGCTGCTAATGCTATGGAGAATAGGACAGGGTATGTAAGAATAGAAAATGTTGAGAGAATATTTAATGATGTTAAAGTAGTTGAATTTAGGGAAAGCTAAGGTATGGTTCACAATAACTAAAATTGTTGTGAAGCATAGTCTTAGGTCATAAAGTTGTATCAAATATGACTTGTAATTATTTTTGTAATTATAGCAAAAAAGCCTGTACAGGCAAGGTAACTAAGTGGTATTATTATGTTGAACCACTTAAGTACCACATTTGAACCAGTAAATATAGATTACCTGTAAGGAGATGTGAAAGTATGGACACAATGTTTGGCTTCAGTAGTGAAGATATGAAAAAGAGAAATATGGAATATACAGTTAAGGAAATATCAAGCCAGAAAGAGGTTTGGAAGAGATTATATAATAAGATAAAACTTAGAAAAAATGAAATTCAAATTTTTCTTGATAGGTTTGACAGAGATACAAGGATAGTTTTTACTGGTGCGGGAAGTTCTGGTTTTATAGGAGATTCACTAGCACCTATAATAAGAAAAGAGCTTAATTTTACTGACGTTGAATCAGTTCACACCACAGATATAGTAGGAACTCCAGAACAATACTTAAGATGTGATAAAAGGACAGTTCTTGTATCCTTTGGCAGATCAGGAAATAGCCCAGAGAGCATTGCTGCAGTTGATATTGCAAACAGTCTGGTAGATGATATATACCATATTATTATATCCTGTAATCCTAATGGAGGACTAAGTAAAATAATAAATGATAGGACCTTGAATCTTGTATTCGAAGAGTTATCTAATGATAGTTTTGCAATGACAAGTAGTGTTACAGGTATGATGCTTGCTGCCTATAGCGTTTTTACCATTGAAAAGGATTTGACAAATGAAATAGAATGTATTTCTTTTTATGCAAAGGACATAATAGAAAATAAATATAAAGTTATAGCTGAAGGGTTTGATACAAATGTCAACAGGCTTGTGGTCTTAGGAGCAGGGAATTTATTTGGAGCAGCACGAGAATCTGCCCTTAAAAGTATAGAGCTAACAGCTGGAAAAGTGATGACATGGTATGATACGCCTATAGGTTTTAGACATGGACCAAAAGCTATGCTTAGTGAAAATACTTTAATATTATTTTATGTATCAAACAATGATTATACAAGAAAATATGATATTGATATGTTAAAGGAACTATCAAGCTCTTCAAGGCATAAGTTGATTGCAGTATCAGATAAGTATTATGAAAATGTTAAAGAATGTTGCGATTTATACTTATATAATTCAACAGATATAGAACTTGGAGAAGCTTTTACACCTTATACTGCTATACTGACAGCACAGATACTAGCATTGTTTGCCTCTGTAAAGCTTGATTGTACACCAGATAATCCATTTCCAAATGGTGAAGTAAACAGAGTTGTTCAAGGAGTAATAATTCATAAGTTATAGGAGGTATATTTTATGGGTACACCAAACATTTTATTAACACGTATTGATAATCGATTAGTTCATGGTCAAGTTGGAGTAACCTGGACTACATCATTAGGTGCAAACCTTATCGTTGTTGCTGATGATGGGGTAGCTCAAGATAAACTTCAGCAGCAGCTAATGAGTCTTACAGCAGAGTCCTCAGGAGCAGGAATAAGATTTTTTACGCTGCAGCGAACAATTGATATAATTAGCAAAGCTGCTCCTTCACAAAAAATATTTTTAGTATGTAAGACACCAGAAGAGGCTAGAAAACTTATAGAAGGTGGAGTGCCAATCACAGAAGTAAACGTTGGGAATATGCATTTCACACAGGGAAAACACCCATTAAGTAAAAAGGTCTATGTTGATGACAAAGATCTGGAAGACCTAAAGTTTATAAAATCAAAGGGAATTAATTTATATATACAAGACGTTCCCGGAGATTTAAAAGAATATATAGATTAAAGGAGGAGGGTTCTTATGCAAATTACCTTAGTTCAGGGTATTGCTCTTGCAATACTTGCAATCATCTTAGGAATTGATTTTTGGCTAGAGGCATTATTTATTTTCAGACCAATCATTGTATGTACATTAACTGGTATAATTTTAGGTGATGTACAAATTGGACTAATAGCAGGTGGGTTAACTGAACTTGCCTTTGCTGGTTTGACTCCAGCAGGAGGAACACAACCACCAAACCCTGTACTTGCGGGTATTATGACGACTGTTATTGCATTTACAACAGGTTCTGATGCAAAGACAGCAATTGGACTAGCCCTACCATTTAGTATTCTTATGCAGTATATTATTCTTTTCTTCTACTCAACATTCTCTTTTTTCATGGGAAAAGCTGATAAAGCTGCAGAAGAAACAGACATTAAAACTATAGTAAAGATTAATATTTTACTTACAGCAATTGTTGCAGTTACCTATGGTGTTGTTGTTTTCTTAAGTGCATATGTTGCACAGGATGCAATGAAGGCACTTGTAGAGTCAATGCCAGCATGGTTAACTCACGGCTTTGAAATTGCCGGAGGAATACTCCCAGCAGTTGGTTTTGGAATGCTATTAAAGGTTATGTTAAAAGCACAGTATGTTCCATACCTTATTGTAGGATTCTTTATAGCTTCATTTATTCCAATAGCAAACCTTTTACCTGTAGCTGTAATAGGAGCTGCACTTGCACTTTATGAATATTACAGATCAAAGGATCAGACAAAAACCGCACCAAAAGTTGCTGTAGAAGGAGATGATTTTAGTGAAGGAATCTAATAAAGAAAATAAAAAAGAAATACAGAGAGTTTTAACTAAGAAAGATATCACAAAATTAGGCTTTTATTCATCATTTCTTCAGGCAAGCTTTAACTATGAAAGAATGCAGGCAGGCGGATTTTTAGTTGCTCAACTTCCTTTTTTAAAGAAAATATACAAAGATGACAAGGAAGGTCTTTCTGCATCAATGAAGGATAACCTTGAGTTTATAAATACTCATCCAAACTTCGTAGGCTTCCTTATGGGACTTCTGCTTTCTCTTGAAGAAAAGAAGGAAGATAGAGGACTTATTAAAGGTCTAAAGGTGGCACTTTTTGGACCACTTGCAGGTATAGGGGATGCACTCTTTTGGTTCACACTGCTTCCAATAGTTGCAGGTATAACTGCATCACTTGCAATGGAGGGTAGTATACTTGGACCAATTATATTCTTTGCAGTTTACTTGACTGTATTTATACTTCGTATAGCTTGGACACACCTTGGTTACAATCTTGGAGTTAAGGCTATAGATAAAATCAAAACAAGTACACAGATTATATCAAGGGCTGCTACAATTCTTGGGGTTACAGTTATTGGAGGACTTATAGCATCATATGTAAAAATAAGTCTTGCACCACAAATTGTTGTTAATGCTGAAAAGACAGTATCAATCCAGAAGGATTTTATTGATAAGATATTCCCTAACATCCTGCCTTTAGGATATGTACTTCTTATGTTCTATCTATTAAAGAATAAGAAGGTAAGCCCTGTAACTTTAATAGTAATAACATTTGCATTAGCTATATTAGGTTCATTAATAGGACTTCTGTAAAATGAAAAAAATTATAATTTTATGCGGTCATGGAAATTATGCCACAGGGATGCAGAGCACTCTTGAGCTACTTGCAGGGAAAAATCAAGATTTATTTTTTGTTAACTTTACAGCAGATGATACAGATAAAACATTAAAAGAAAAACTTGAAGCAATAGTTGAAAATAATAAGGATTCAGAGATTCTTTTCGTCTGTGATATTATTGGAGGAACTCCATTTAAGATTGCAGCAGAAATATCTAACTCTTCTGAGAAAATGGAGCTTGTAGTTGGATGTAACATTGGTGGAATTCTTGAAATGATATTTATGAAGGAAGGTCTTTCACTAAGAGAGCTGGCGGAGAATATGGTTGAACAGAGCAAAAATTCAACCATAAGATTTAAAAAAATCGATATAAATACTACGCCAGAAATAAACATCCCAGATGAAGGTGGAATTTAATTTTTAAAGCTAAGGCAGAGTTATTTATTAATAACTCTGTCTTTTTTAACGAAATGTGCGGAATTCTCCCATCCTCATAGTTGGGAGATGGATAGCTCTTGCCGATAGGCAACATATAATCTATAATATGACTAACAAATTGCTCTTACAAAATTGAATATATTGGGTTGAGTAGAGAAATAGGTTATACTCATAAAATATTCAACCATGCGTTATTACACCACAAGAGCGAAAACCAAGCCTTGACGGTGGTGCATCGAGACAATTGATAATCGCTTGATGCGGTGGGTTCTAGCCAAGAACGGAATTGGTAAAACTAGCAATATAATAAAAGATATAT
>JARDZI010000003.1 GCA_029240935.1 Clostridiales bacterium | reverse complement strand
CTTATTGCCACTCCCTATTTCACTTTTTTAATATTCTCAGCGACTCTAAATTTAACTATCCTGATTATTAATTCATAGGGTAGTGACTTTTCTATTGGAAATTGTATTGCCCCTTTTGAACTTTTATACTCAGAGAGTTCTTGTTTGAATGCTTCAACTCCACTTGGAGCTGGATAAAAGCCTATGTGATTTTTATGAGCAGCAAAATGCACCAAGTTTCCATGCAAATCAAAAGTAGGCATTTGATAGCTTATCTTTTCTTTTGCCTCTGGTGCTGCCTCCTTTATCACCTTTCTTAAAGTATTAAGTATATCCTGTATCTCAGGAGGAAATTGTAAAATATATTCATCAATTGATTTATAAGTAGTCCTGTTTCCTTCCATAATTTCTCCTTTCACAATCTATTTATAGGTTTAATTTTCACTAGTTCCAGTTTCCAGTGTCATTACTCATGATGCTGCTTAAAAGCTGTATACTAAGTAAATGTCCTAACTGATTTTAATTAAAACAGCTAACTTATCAGTTAAATTATCTAATGTATGTAATAAGATTGGGCTTTCTCTCTTCTGCATTAACAACCTCAGCTTTCTTATATCCAAACACCGCTGAACAGTAGGGTTTGTAACCCTCTGGTATTTTCAATTCTTTTCGTAATTCAGATCCCTGTGGCGAATAAAACGCTAACATGACAAAAAAAATCCAGCAGGATCCAAGTCCAATTGACTCTGCAGCAAGCAGCAAATTTTGATTTGCTGCAGCACAATCTGCATCAAGGGGTACAGGTGACTGCTCATTTCCAGAGACTATGATCAATGTAGGTGCACCATACAAGCAATTAAACTTCTCATTATTCCCCAGTTCCCTCAAACCTTCAATATCCATTTGCTTGGCAGCTTCTTTTGCTGCAAGATTTAGTCTTTCCAGCAGTTCCTTGTTTTGAATTACTGTAAAATGCCATGCCTGGTCCCCGGCATTTGGCGCATAAAGCCCTGCCTCCAGTACCAAATGTAATTCTTCATCCTTAATCTGTTCATCTTTAAAGCTCCTGACACTCCTCCGATGTTTAATAATTTTTAATGTCTCATTGAGGGTCATCAAATCATACCTCCAATACAATATTTTATATATAATTTTAATGTTTACACATCTGACTTCAGTTTTATTATATCCCTCATCCTAGAGGTAGACAATAAACAATGGCTGCCATTGACAAAATTAAAATACTAATATAAAATTTGTTATATAACATATGTTATATAACAAATTTTATAAAATGCAGGTGATATGATGCCACCGAAACAAAAGATTTCAAAAGAAATGATTCTAGAAGCAGCCTTACAAATTACCAGAAAAAAAGGTTATGCAGCTGTAAATGCCAGAAGCCTTGCAAAGGTCATTGAATGCTCAACTCAGCCTATTTTCAGCCATTATACTTCCATGGCAGATTTAAAAAAGGATTTCTATGGGTATCTGGGGAAGTATTTTGATGAATATGCGATGAGCAGAGCCCATGGGGAGAATTTTTCTCATGAAATTGGTCGTGCATATATTGCTTTTGCAAGAAATGAGAGCAATCTTTTTCAAGTATTGTTTATGTCAGAATGCTTTGGATTGAATGGATTTTCAGACATGTTTGCAGATGAAGGAAATTTAGAAGCAGCAAGATTAACCTCCAGGAACCTTGGGATTAGCCTGGATGCAGCTAAAAATCTTTATATGAAAACATGGATCTTTTTACATGGCATTGCATCCTTGATAGCTACAAAGAGCATAACTCTATCGGATGGGGAGGCAGAAAAAATACATAGTGAAGCCTATGAAGCCTTTCTTGTACAGGTAAAAACAAATTAGGGGGAGAAATTATGTTAGGAGCTATAGTATTAGGGGTATTAATTTTAGTAGAAATTGTTTTTATGGTATTAAGTTTATTGAAAAAGTCAAACTTCAAAAAGGAAAAACATATTACAAGTATTATATTATTTTTAACCTTTCTTCTTCTTGTCATAAGTCCAATTATCAATTGGGGTTTTCAGTGGTTTATGCTGGGGTTAGTTTTGGGGATTCAGGCTCTTCTAGGGATACTTTTTTTTGTTCGTAAGAGGTCAAGCTCTGAACCTAGAAAGATCAGGTTAATATTTGGATCCATAAGCAAGGTTTTACTAATTGGGATAACAGTACTTCCAGTACTCATATTCCCACAATACAATGATATTAAACCAACCGGAGAATATCCAGTGGGTACCAAAAGCTATACTTTGACGGATGAATCAAGGGAAGAATATTTTACAGAAGAGAAGGATAGCAGAAAAATAACCATACAATATTGGTATCCGGTAGATCAATCAGGACGGAAAGAATCTATCCTAAGGGGTAAATTTCCATTGGTGGTTTTTTCTCATGGTTCATTTGGCTATCGCATGAGTAATTATTCCACATATCAAGAATTGGCAAGCCATGGTTATATTGTATGCAGCATTGATCATACCTATCATGCCTTTATGACAAAGCAGGAGGATGGGAAAACTATAATAGCCAATATGGAATTTATGAATAATGCTATGAAAGCTGAGAATGGAGAAATTAGTGATGAGGAAACCTATAAACTGACACAAGAATGGTTGAAGCTAAGAATAGAGGATATGACATTTGTTTTGGATTATATAAAAAAAATGACTACTTCCTCCAATGCTGATGCAGTATACCAAAGCATTGATTTAGAACATATTGGACTTTTTGGTCATTCAATAGGCGGTGCTACTGCAGCACAGATTGGTAGAGAGGACGAAGATGTGGACGCAGTCATTGTAGTTGATGGTACAATGTTGGGAGAAATAATAGGCTTTGAAAATGGACAAGATATTGTTACAGATATTCCTTATCCGAAACCAATAATGAATTTCTATAATGAATCCCATTATAATGTGGCTATTGAGTCTCAAGCTGTTTATGCAAACATGGTTGCTTCTAGAAATGCTCTGAACTCTTATCAAGTGGTGATTAAGGGCTCCGATCACTTGAGTTTTACAGATTTACCAATTATCTCACCTTTCTTGTCAAAGATGCTGGATACAGGAGCTGTGGATACAAGTGTGGATGCTAGGTATTGCATTGAGACAACAAATGAAGATATACTTCAATTCTTTGATCATTATTTAAAATCCAGTAAAGTTGAAATACCAAAAGAAAGATTTAAATAAATATGGGAATAAATAAGAACTTTTAACAATCATATTGAAGATGTTGCAAGAAACCTGTAAAAAAATTATTTATTTAATGGAGGGTAACATATGGAAACTGCTAAAAAAGCACCTTTAATGAAAAGTATAAAAAAATTACCTTTAATCATAATGCTGGCAATGGTAATTCTATCCTTTACAAATTTGTTCGGACTAAGTATTGCAGGAGGGGCAATCTTCCTTGGAGTAATTTTTTTCTTTGTCAATAAAACTATCGAAAAACAGCCATTTAGAGGAAGTGGGCTTGATATTAAAGCAATTGGAACTAGTATAAAGGACAAAAAGATTTGGTTCTGGATTATGCTTCCTTTAATTATCCATGCAGCTTCAATTGTAATCTCATTATTATTTCTACCTGAATACATAGAATATGAAATAACAAGAGCAGGAGGCATTATAGCAATTGAACTAAGTATATCCTCAGTAATTCAGTTTTTCGTTTTTGCTTTAGGTGAAGAAATTGCATGGAGGGCATTCTTCCAAAAGCAGTTAAGCAAAGCCCTACCAATTATACCTGTGCTGCTCTCTTCATCACTATTGTTTACTCTAGGACATTTTAAAGAGGGAAACCCTATAGTAGTAGCTTACGGACTTTTGATTATATTTATCAACAGTTTTTTATATGGTGTGGTTTTCCATAAAACACAAAATGCATGGGTTAGCACAATATCACACTTTATTGCCAATGTATTTGAAGTTATCATCTTTGTATTAATATAATAATAACTGGCAGCCATATGACTTATTACTTATTCATTCATGAATAAGTAATAAGTCATATGGCTGCCACTCTTTATGTAAAGAGCCTTGTTGTTTCCTTTAGCATTTCTCGTATCGGTATGCCTTGTGGGCATAATTCTTCACAGTGTCCACATTCAATGCAGTTAGATGCATTATGATCCGAACCAATTTGTATATTATAAGAGGTTTGAAAGGTTGGAATATCGTCCATCATATGGGCGTTGTTAAACATGGCAAAGCAGTTTGGAATGTTCACACCTGCTGGGCATGGCATACAATAGCGACAGGCAGTGCAATTAACCTTCATTCTAGAATGGTATATTGCTTTAACCTTATCAATCAGTGCCTTTTCTGCTATAGTAAGAGTGTTTGGATGAGCTTGACCCGCAATTCGGACGTTCTCCTTCACCTGCTCCATTTCATTCATTCCGCTCAAAACCACGCTAATACCTGGATGATCCCATAGAAAACGTAGTGCCCATTCAGGAGGGCTCCTCTTGATTTCTGACTGTTCCCATAGCTGATGTACATCAGGTGGGATATTGGAAGCTAGCCTGCCTCCACGCATTGGCTCCATAATAACTACTCCAAGTCCGCGGTCTACTGCATACTCCAGTCCAGCTTTGCCAGCCTGATAATTTTCGTCTAGATAATTATACTGAATCTGGCAAAAGGACCATGGATAGGAATCCACAACTTCCTTGAACAAACCCAGATCATCGTGAAATGAGAAGCCAGCATAATGTATCCTGCCATCAGCCAAGGCTGAATCAAGGAACTCGAATAGTCCATTCTTTACAAGATTAGGCCAAAACAGTATATTAACAGCATGAACAAGATAAAAATCAATATAATCAGTTTGCAGCCTTTTCAAAGATTCATTCAATAATCTATCCATATCTTCCCTTGTCTGAACCATCCAACTTGGTAGTTTGTCCGCTAGATATACCTTTTCCCTATAACCACCCTTTAGTATCTGTCCTAGAACTAATTCGCTGTTTCCATTGTTATAGGAATATGCTGTATCTATATAGTTCACTCCATTATCGATAGCCCAGTGGAGAATTTCAGTTGTTTTGGGAACATCTATTTCTTCATGACCATACTGGGATTTAACATCAGCTCTGACAAGAGGCAAACGCATACAGCCAAAGCCAAGTTCAGACACCTTCAATCCAGTTTTACCAAAAATGCGGCAAATCATTTTTATTCCTCCTCGAACAACTTTAAGCTATATATACTAGGATAAAGAAATTGCATTACATATTGTAACGGCAGGTTTTCATGCCTGGCTGTTAGTGTTACAGTTCCCCCTGCAGGCATGGAAGCCTAGAATCTTTATCAATTTCCAAGACTTCAGGCTGGGTAGAGCCCCCACCTGAATCCCGATATCCAGCTTTAGCTGGATGAATTCACTGGGTTATATAGAATAACAAGATTTATATATCAATATGCTTCAGCAAAAAGCTTACTATGTCCAGATTGATTACCAGACAAATAAAGATGGGTAGTAGTATCAAACTCAATCGACTTATCAGCTGGTGGAAAAAATCCACCAGATTCCTTATTCAACCTTAGAACATCTCCTCCAACCACTCTTTCAACCTCTGGCAGCTTGTAATGCTTTTCAATGGATCCACCACTTATAATTGCATCGGCTTCTGGTACATCATCAACTAGAAGTATTCCTTCTGTACCATCACTTCCGCCAAATTCAAAGGTAATTCCAGAGGCCTTAATGCCATTTTTCTCTGCGCATTGTATGGTAAGCATGCCGTCAACAGCTGCATTGCCTCCACCTTCCCATGCCATAATTAGTCCATTGGCATTCAGATACTTTGCCAGCTTTACGTTAAAATTTGCACATCTCTCCTTATGCCAATTGGTTGGATTGTGACTTCGACAGAATATTACTCCTCGGAAATTCAGGGTTTTTCCATGATTTTTGTATAACTCCATAACTATAGGATGATTGGTATGGAGATAGGTTGGTACCTTAAAAGCAGGCCATACATAGTTTCCACTTACTACACAGCCATCTAATAGCTCATTAGGATGCAATAATGTAGGTACAAGATTATCTATGCTTTGTCCATACAAAAATGTGTTTGAATATGGTCCTTGATTCTGGCACTGCCATACCAAAACAACATTAGGCAGCTCAGGATTAACCTCATCAATTGTATAACATACACTTTCATCTGGCATCATATTCTTTGTTAATGCTGCAATATAAGTGGAAATCTTAATTCCAATAAGACGAATATCATTATCATACTCTATTGAGGATTTATCCTTTGCTAATTTATATATAATAACAAGGTTAATGGTTTCGCTAAATGGAGTAAATCCAGCAATAGGTCCTGTCATATCCATTATAGCATCCCTGGGATAAAGCAAACCACTGCTTGCACTTGACTCATTCCATGGCAGAGCTGCACTCTCCATGACAGTAAGCCCTCTAAGTATATTTGTTACACCATCTCCAACTGTAACAGGGCTTCCAAAGAATCCAGAATACTGCATCCCATTGCCACTTTCCTTATACATAGGCTGAAGGGTGTCTAGCAAATGTATTATACGGGTGTTTTCTCCTGGTTTTACAATTTCAAAGTCTATATCCTCAACTGCTTTAAATAGTGCTTTAACCTGGGTCTTAAGCTCCTGCTTGCAAATAGTGAGAATACCCTCAAAGAGAGATGTTCTGTCTCCCCATAATATATCCTTTATATTAAAATACTGCCTTGTTAATTTCACTTTTCTATCCCTCCCTGCTTTCATCAACTGCAAATATGGTCGGGCCTTGTACATCCTGTGCTATTGCCTCTAATGCCTTCTCTAATATCTTACGTCTATATGCCTTTTCTCTTTCTATAGGAAGCTCAGGATTCCCGGTTGGGGAAGTAAAATCTCCACCGAACACTATTCTATTGGCCCCTACATTAAAAGCTATTGATGTAAAGGCTGTTACATGAGCATTTGGGATCCCCTCCCTGTCTAATTCCTTGGATATCGTTGCACCGCAACGTGTACATGTTCCTCAAGTGGTAGTCAGAATTGCTGCACTTACCCCTGCACTTTTCAACTCTGCTGCTATTCCCCTTCCCATATTCTTGCTGCTTTCAACATTGGTCCCTACACCACAGGTTGTGAAGAAATATTTGTATACACCCCCAATTACTCCATCCTTCTCTAGATTCCTCATCTCATCTAATGGAATAAGACGATGGGGATCATTTGTGGCAAAAGTAGTATCATATCCTCCATGAATGGATTCATATACGCCCCTGTTTAGAGAGTTTACACCTTCCATATCATATCTTCCATATGTAACAGCAAATGCCTGCTTTATTTTATCAGGGTTACCCATTGGCACAAGGCCGCCTGTTGTGATAAGTGCAATGTTCCCAGCTTTAAGCTCTGTCACCTTTGAAGCAGGTGCCACAGCCTCAAAACCCCTCAAGGGTATCTCAGTTAGGTATGGCTTACTCCCTAGCTTATTCAGCAATATATCAAGTACCCTTTCAGCTCCTGTTTTTTCATTGTATTCATTATATCTATGTCCAGTCCTTAGGTAGCCTTCGAATCTTGCTGGACCTATAAGCTCCTTCTTTGCTAGCTTCAGAGCAAGCTTTGCCAGCCCAGGCAGGGATTTTGACATGCCCACAGCTGTTTCACTTGTGGCCACAATATAGTTATCCCTTACAAACATATCTACTGCAGGATTCTCATGCCACATAGCTGTTACGCTTGGAATGCCCAATTCCCTCCTTACATAGTCACATAGCTTTGCACAGGCCACGCCATAACGCCCCGCATTAAATGCAGGTCCTGCAATAAATACATCAGGCTTCGCTTTATTTATAATATTCTTGATTTCTGGGATGATACTTTGGAAATTATCATCATTATTAATATAATTGTCTCCGCAAACAATTATATTTACTACTTCCATTTCACCATTCCAAAATTTTTCAAGTCCAATTGCAGGTCCCTTCTTTTCTTCTAGAACGCTAAGGCCTACATGTGCCATAGTCTCTCCGCCAAGTCCTGCATAGAATTGGTTGATATAATGCACTGCTTTAAGTAGAGCCAAAAATATCACTCCTTCCAATAGGTTTTTCTGCTCATTAAAATTCCACGTATTAGCACCAGAATAAAGGTACCCTACTTGTCGTTGCTAAGAAAGCTTACTTGTCATACTGAACGAAGTGAAGGATCTTTTCCAATATGCCTTTAAAGTTCCTTTGCCAGGTTCAGTATGACATTGCCTCTGGCAATGACTTGCATATAGCAATTACATAGTCCTTCATAACAAAGTGTTAAGTCTATGCTGGTGGTATGCTGCCATCCTGCATATCAACAAAAACAGTCTTTGAAATCATGTATTTTTGAATACCTGCCACACCAATACCGCTTTCCTTCCACCCTGTGCCAGGTGATTCTATCATACCCTTACTAAAATAGGTGTTAACATAGATTTGTCCACCTTTTATATTTTGTGCAACTCTCAGGGCTCGCTTGATGTTTGCTGAGAACACAGCCCCAGCAAGTCCGTATTTTGTTGCATTGGCAATTTCAATTGCTTCCTCCTCTGTTTCAAAGGGTGTTATGCACAGAACAGGACCAAATATTTCTTCCTGGAATATTGTCATATCCCGTGTTACATCTGCAAAAATTGTAGGTGGAACAAAATTTCCTTTTGCAAGTTCAGGATCATCATATGGTTCTCCACCCATAATAACCCTTGCCCCCTCTGACTTTCCTTTTTTAATATAGTTCCATACATTACTTGCATGCTCTTTTGATATCAAGGTGCTGAAATTTACACCCTTTTCATAATCAAATCCATTGCCAGGTATCATTTTTTCACATTCTATCTTTAACTTACCTATAAATTCTTCATAAATATTCCTATGTAGTATCAATCTTGTACCAGATACGCAAACCTGTCCAGCGTTGTTGGTAAAGCCAAATTTAGCCCATTGAACTATCTCATCCACATTAATATCATTAAAAACAATATTTGGACTTTTGCCACCTAACTCCAGCGCAATATCCTTTACTGTATCCTTGGAACTACCAATAATGTGCTTACCTACCTCTGTCCCTCCGGTCATGGACACCATATCAACAAGAGGGTTCCTTACAAGCTCATCTCCAACTTCACTTCCAGGGCCAGTAACAACATTTACAACACCTGCCGGGAAACCGGCTTCATGGAAGACTTCAGCAATAAGCAGCATACTAAGAGATGCCCAGGAGGAAGGTTTAATAACAACTGTATTACCAGCTGCAAGTATTGCGCATACCTTTTGGCAACCCATCATAAAAGGTCCATTCCAAGGAAGAATTTCGCCTACCACTCCACAGGGCTGCCAAAGCACATAATTCAAGTGCCCCGTGTCGCAGGGAACAACCTTTCCCTCAAGACAGCGAGCTTTACCTGCAAAATATTCAAATGCATCTATACTCATCTGTGCTTCATAATACAATGCACTCATGTAAAGCTTGCCACATTCTAGTGTTTCAATAGTTGCAAACTCCTCCACTCTTCTAGAAAGAATTTGTCCTGCTTTCAGGAGTAGTTTACTTCTTTCCTTAGCTGACATTTTGCTCCAAGGACCTTCGTCAAATGCATGCCTAGCTGCAATTATTGCTTTTTTTACATCTGCTATACCACCTTTATAGGCTGATGCAAATGGTTGATTATCTACTGGGTTAATAACTTCAAAGGTTTTACCTGATTCAGAAGCTACAAACTCACCATTAATATATAACTTATAGGGCTCCTTCTTTACTAATAATAATGGATTCAAGATATATCCCCCTTATAAATATTATTTCAAGCTATTTGATCCAGATATGCTCTGATTGATTCTATATCCTTATTAACTTGGGCCTTTACCTCATCAAGATTATTGAACTTTTTTACTCCTCTGATAAATGCACATATCTCAAGAGCAATTGTTTTGTCATACAAATCCCCTGAGAAGTCAAGGAGGAAAGTCTCGATTGTAACATAATTATAATTATCAACAGATGGCCGCTGTCCAATATTAGTAAGACCCTTTACGTTTTTGTCACCAATCTCCGAAAGGGTACCGAAAACCCCATATGCAGGCAGCTGCTTTATCTTACAGAAGCCAAGGTTAGCTGTTGGCATACCCACTGTTCTACCTAGGGCTTTTCCATGCATAACCTGACCCATGAGCAGGTATGGGTGCCCAAGGAGTTCATTTGTCTTTTTAAGATTACCCTCTGCAAGCTCCTTCATAATACACTCTGATGTAACAGGCTCACCCTCATCAAATACAGTTTCACACTCAACAAGTTTATAACCATATTTTAGGGAGCATTTAAGCAGTACATTGATATTACTATCATTTTTTCCAGTAACTATGACCTTCACACCTAATTTATCTACCAGAATATCTTTGATGAAGTCCTCGACTTTAGTATCTTTGTTTTGTTCGTTAATTTTATATGAAATCATAACTTCTGGTCCATTTTTGATCAAAAGATACTTCTTTTCTTCCTCTGTGGAAAGAATCTTTTTCTCAGAAAGCAGTGCTTCATCATATTCAAAGCTCAGAACAACCGATGTTAGTCCATCTTTTGAGATTTCAAGCAATTTGTTAATAACCGCACGGTGACCTTTATGAACACCATCAAAGCTTCCAAAAGCTAGGCAAGTGTTACTCATATAAAAATCATTACCACTAATATGTCTCATGGTAAATCAGCTCCTTTTCCAATTTAATAATTCCGCCATGCAGTTACCTGCATGGCAGAATGAAAAGGTCATATTTTGGAAACAAATTCTAGATAAATTACATTTCTATTGTTTTATTTGAGTCAAGCTTCCTGGTGCCTATATAATAAATGATCATACCAATTAAATAGTAACCAACCGTCCATGCCCAAAGCTGCCATCCACCACTAAGAATGCCTGGTATGTATGCAGCTATGATGATTATTAGAGTTGCAATTGGAAGAATATCTCCTCCAGGAGCCTTGAAACCATTTTGAACAGATGGGTTCCTCTTACGAGCTGCAACAATTGTCATACAAATGATAGCTACCACAATTGCATTGCATAAAGAACCAAGATTTACTATTAAGTTTGTAAAACTTGGGAAAGCAGAAATCGCTCCAACAATCAGTATAACAATAAATTGTGCATTTACTGGAACGCCTGTCTTTTCATTGTTCTTTGCAAGGAATTTAGGAAGAATACCACTTATAGCACAAGCCTGTAAAGCACGAGCTGATAGAGCCATTACTACAAGTATTGTAGTTACCAGGGCTAAAACTGCTGAAATTGAGATGAGCTTTGTCAGCCATGGAATAGCTGCAAGCTTTGTGAATGCTGCTGCATATAGTGGAATGTAAGCCATTCCTGGATTCTCCTGTAAAAATCCAGAAGAAACAAGACCTAATACTGAAACCATAACTAGAACATAGAGGGCAACAACTACTACCATCGCGATTGTCATAGCCTTCGGAACTGTCTTGCTTGGGTCTTTTATCTCTCCTACCATGAAGGAAACTGCTACTATGGAACCATATGCAACCATTGCAATTGGAATAGCACCCATGAAGCCAAATGCACCTTCAGCGCCCTGGGTAAAGAAAGGAGTTAACATGCTTGCATCCCATTGACCACCAAACAAGGCAATCACAATGAATATAAGCATTGTTGCAGCAAGACCAAATGTAAGTATTGTGTTTGCCTTACCTGTAACAGCAATATTAACTAAATTTAAGAGACCGCAGATAACAACTGTAGCAATTGCCATTGGAACTTGATAATTGTTTAGAGCTGGAAAAGCAACTCCAAGATAAATACTAACATAAATGGCTGAGAAAGCAGCCCCTGCCCAGCAGCCAAATAGGTATGCCCAGGCTGAAATCCAGCCCCAGAGACGACCTTGCTTTTCATTTTTGCCAAGTGATTTTGATGGGAATACAAATATTCCTCCTGAACGTGGATAAATTGTTGAAAGTTCCGCTGTTTGGAGACCATATGCAAAGAGAACAACAGCTGCAATAATCCAGGATAGAATCGAAGCAGGCCCAGCGTTAAGAATTGTCATACCTGAAAGAGAAAAAATTGCACTTCCTATCATACCGCCAATAAGAATAGTTGAGCTGTCTAGTAAACCAAGTTTTCCGTTTTGATTGTTTGACATAAAACCCTCTCCCCTTTTCATTTAATATGGTTATGATTCCAGAGCTTAGATGGATAGTAGCAATGTACCATCCATCTCCTATGGTGACAAGACATATATGGTAAACGCATATTTACTGCGATTAGCCCTTAAGTGCTTTTATGTTCCAGAAACCCCTACATTTTTACAATAATTCTGTATGTTTTCGGGTCTATTGCACGTTGGAAAGCATATTCGATACTTTCAAAGGGTACAACCTCCGAGATAAGAAGTGATGGATCAATCATCTTATAAGAGAGCAATCTTGTTGCCATTAAATAATCACTTGTATTTGCATTTACAGCTCCAGTGATATTCATTTCTGTAGAATGTACACTATTGACATTTAACTCTACAGGCTTATCTGGGTGGAAGGATGAGTACATAATAACATGTCCAAG
This sequence comes from Clostridiales bacterium, assembly GCA_029240935.1. Classification (GTDB taxonomy): domain Bacteria; phylum Bacillota; class Clostridia; order Clostridiales; family Caloramatoraceae; genus JARDZI01. The sequence goes on along the minus strand of JARDZI010000003.1, from coordinate 22,413 downwards.
CTTACCAATCATCTGAATACTATCTGAAGCAAGCTCAGGAATTGCTGCGGTGCAGAACACAACATTAGCACCTCTCCCCTCTGTAACCTCTTTTACTTTTTGAATCGCGTTAACTTCCTTTGAATTAATAAGAATGTCTGCTCCCATTTTTTTTGCAATTTCAAGGCGGGCTTCATCAACCTCACAGGCAATAACACGAGCACCCTTTAGCTTTGCAAGTTTAATGTGAAAAGCACCCATGATTCCAACACCTATAACCACAACATCATCACTAAGCTCAATATTTGCATTATTAACGCTGTGAACACAGTCTGCAAGAGGTTCTGCTAGTGATGCATAGGTCAAATCCAAATCATCAGCAACTTTATAAAGACTCTTTGCATCCAGCAGCATATATTCTGCAAAACCCCCTGGTCCATTTATTCCTTCCTGGGTTTCTGCCTTAAAGGATATAACACATTGGTTTTCGTGTCCACTTCTGCAATAATAGCATTCTCCACAGCTTGTAAGCAATCTTGCAGTAACCTTGTCCCCTTCACTAAGGCTTTTTACATTTCTTCCAATAGCAGTAACCCTACCAGAAACCTCATGACCTCCTGCAAAGGGATAACGCTTCATAACGCCTCCATAAACTCTCTGCTCAAGGGTACAAATGGCACAACTATCAACCTTTACGAGAACCTGGTTGTCTTCAGGCTGTTTTAGCTCTTTTTCAACAAATTCTAATTTGTTCACATCAGTAATAACTGCTACCTTATATTTACTATTCATATTATACCTCCTAGAACTTTCTATTTAGCTCTTTAAGTGCCGCTTCTACACTGCAATCTTCATGAATAAGCTTCGCTATAGCACCTGCAAATCTAGCTGGATTTTCATGATTCCATATGTTTCTACCCATTGCAACACCTGCACCACCTGCACTAATAGCATCCTTAATATCAGTAAGAAGCTTCTCTTCTGATACTTTTTTACTGCCACCTAATATTACTACCGGTACATATACACTTTCACACAATTCCTTAAAGCTTTCAGGATCACCAGTATATTCTGTTTTTATTATATCAGCACCCATTTCAGCACCCATACGGCATACAAAGGTAATACTTTCTGGAGTACGAGAGTCTTCTCCACCTTCAAAGCCTCTTGGAAGCATTTCAGCTACTAAAGGAATACCCCATTTGTTACAATCATGAATATTTCTTGATAAATCCATTAATATTTGATCTTCCCATTTAGAACCTGGAAATCCCATGCTAATTACAGAATCAGCTCCTAACCTTATTGCATCTTCAACACTTACTACAGTTTGAAGAGGCTTATCCTTAGAGCCTAGGTATGAGCAAGAGCCGTCAAGCCTCATAATAATACCTTTTCCATGAAAGTCATCAGCAAATTTTTCTGCAAGCCCAACTGTTGCCAAAAAAGCGTCTGCTCCTGCTCTTGCAACCTCACTTATAATTTTGCCTGGATACTTCATTGCAGGAAGAACATTAAACCCATTTCCATGATCCATGGCCATAATGAATGTTTTCTTATCCTCTCTGAATATGTGATTAAAGCGATGAGTTTTGTTTGCCATATTAACTAACCCCTTTTCTATTTATTAGCTATAGCTTGTAATAATTATAATTACACAAGAAAGTTTTTTCTCGCGCTGCCAGCTTGCTCCTGCTATTGGATAACTAAGCAATGTCACTTGTGTTACATTTGTAATTTAAGTGAGCATTTGTAACTTTAACTAAGTCTATCATACTTTCTTTTTATTGTAAATATATATTTAACAATTTTTAGCGGTACATTAACAAACAACCAACAGCCCCATAATCAAGTAATATAAAAAGGTGCCAAATGCAAATCTGTATGTACTATGCAAAAAATATTAGGAGATGGTATAATATAAACATAAAATTTAATAGAAAATAGTAGGTGAAACTATGCAAGATGTAAATACCAGAAATGAATATACAAAGGTTGCATATTACTATTACAAGCTGGGAATGACTCAGGATGATATAGCAAAGAAATTGTCCATGTCAAGGCAAAGGGTCAATAGGATCCTTAAGAAGTGTCTTGAAACAGGAATAGTCAAGATTGTTATACAGGAATACGAGCATCAAAATGTTGAATTGGAAATACAATTGGAATCCCTTTTAGAACTTAACGAAATAATCATTGTCAATAATACGGATGGTGACATCAATGAAGCTATTGGAACAGCGGCTTCTTCTTATCTTGAGCGTATCATAAAGGATAAGGATATAATTGGCTTTTCAAGAGGTAGAGCATTATCTTCCCTGGTAAATAATCTCCAGCCCATCGAAAGAAAAGACCTAACAGTCACACAGCTAGTTGGGGGACTTAATGCAGAGGAAGCACATATTAATTCAGATGACATTGTAAGGCACTCCTCAGAGGTCCTACATGCAAAACCTTGTTTCATGTATGCTCCAATTATTTTGGAAAACAAGGAGCTTCGTGACTCTCTGATGAAAGAAAGCTTCTTTTCCCGTGTCTATGACACTATGAAGGCTTGTACTATTGCACTGGTGGGTATTGGAGATATGTCAAACAACTCTGCCTTTGTCCATAGGAAATACATATCTAAGTCAGAGTATGATATTCTCCAGAGCAATAACTCAGTAGGTGAGATATGTACACATTATTTTGATGTAAAGGGCAAGATAATCGAAAGCGGTATAAATGATCGTGTTCTCGCCATAGATATAAACAGCTACAAAAGAATTCCCCTCCGCATTGGTGTGGGTGGTGGTTCTGAAAAGCTTTCCGCTATAATAGGTGCCGCCCGAGGCAGCTTGATCAACGTACTTATAACTGATCTAGAAACGGCACATGCTATACTGGCAGCCATATAAAAAATGGCAGCCATATGACTTATTACTTATTCGTGTAAAAGTAATAAGTCATATGGCTGCCATTGATCATTTTGTAATTATATATTTGTTACACTTTCTGCTAGAGTACTCACCTTTTCCTTTATAACTGCTTTCTTTGCAACTATAAGATTAATAACTGAAAGACCTGCTGCAAAGAAGAATATATACTGAGGCCCAAGTTTGCTCCAAACAACTCCTCCCAGGAATGCGCATATTATGGATACAATATGATCCATGCTTATGCCAAGTGACAGAGTTGGAGTGATATCAGATTCCTTAACTGCAATAGATCGAAGATAAATTATTCTTATCATACCCATCTGCATAGACATACGGTCCAGTATGACCAATCCAAATATTAACATGACAGGTATACCTGCTGTTGCGAGGAACCCTGTTGAAAAGCCTGCTGCCAGTATGCCATAGGCAATATATACTCCTATAAAAGATAGAGCATCTGCATACAGCAGTTTTTTAATACCATATCTGTCAAGCCATCTGCCAATTGCAGGAATAAAGAATATTCCTATAAAGGATCCGATTATTCCAAGGATTGCAAGTGTATCTGCCTTTTTACTAAGAAGGTCTATAAGTACCCATGGACCATACACAGCCATAATCTGCTTTTGCACTCCATTCATTATTGCCAGAACATAATAGTATTTATATTCTTTTCGAAATATAAGCTTTAATTTCCTGTTTTCCTTGATTGGTGTTTTTATAAGCCTGTTCATATAAAGAAATAATATGAAAACAACTGCAAAAACCGCTGCAGATATAATAAATACAGCCTTTACCGGTGAAGTTAAACTAAAAATTTCAAATCTAAAACCTAAAAATACTATAACGCTTGCAATCATACTAAAAGCAGTGCTGATGCCTTTAAACTGACCCATTCTTTTACCTACATCTTCACCCTTTATGAGGGACATACCAAGACTGTCTGAAAGAGGAAAAAATAGATGCATCCCCATGGAGTTTATGAATAGGAATATAAGCATTACAGCAAAGGGAGGGGTTAAAAACCCTAGAAATATAAGTCCTATGGTACTTAGAAGCTGAGCAATAATTGCAATACGAATATCCCCAAGATAGGACAAGATAGATACAACAACAATGCACAAAACCCCAGGCAATTCCCTTGGAAACTCAATAAGCCCTCTTTGAAAGGCATTCACATTATATGCATCCTTAAAATAGTTTGAAAAAACCCCATCACTAAGGCCAAGGCCGAGAGCCGTCAGTGCTAATATAAACAAATAAACTATAATTTCCTTTTTAATATTTTTATGCAGAGCAATTTTCATCATACATTCCCCCAGATTAATATTTAACTCACATACTAGGATTACAATTACATACAATAGGTTTATTATTTGTCTGATTCAAATTATAACAAGGTTAGTAATGGCAGTGCAGCTTCCGGTTCATAGGGTGCTTGAAATTCGGCAACAGCTTGGTTATAGTCTTCACCCACTTCATACTTGGTGATATGTGCTGCATTGGGGAAAATCTGCATTTTGGAACCTGGAATTAACTGCAAAAGATTAAAAGAATGAATAAGGGGTGTAGTTTGATCTAATTCACCTACCCTAATTAGAGTCGGCACTATGATTTTTGCAGAGGACTCACGATGATCCGCCAGTTGTGTGCCAAAGGTAGCAAAGGTGGCTTGGCCATAGGGAACTTACCTGTTTTTCTGGAAGGTTGCTTTGATTTCTGGTTGTCTTTCCTCAAAATCAGGTGCGCAAGCTCCTCTAGCAGCCATATGACTTATTACTTATTCCTTAACCTTCATATCCAATAAAAGTTTGTCTATATTTCTCTTCAATTCTGAAAGAAATGATACTTCGTTATTTAAGGATTTTAAAATACACTCCGGTATTTCTATTGCCTTTTTCTTTATTTCAATTCCCTTTTCCGTAATTGTTACGCAAAGAATCCTCTCATCCTCCTTAGATCGCTCCCTTTTTAATAGCTCCATGCTCTCCATTCTCTTTAAAAGTGGAGTCAGGGTTCCTGAATCAAGATACAGCTTATTACCAAGTTCCTTTAGAGATATTGTTTCCCTTTCCCAGAGCACCATCATTACAAGGTACTGGGGGTAAGTTATTCCAAGCCCATCAAGATAGGGTCGGTATTTCTTTGTTATTGTCCTGGAGGCAGCATATATAGAAAAGCAAAGCTGATTTTCTAGCTTTAAACCATCATCTTTTGTCATAATCTTTCATCTCCTACATTAATTTTATCTTAATTTATATTATAAAGGAAATCCAGTAATATGTTAATATATATTTTACAATTTAATTTTACAAAATTATATTGCACACAATGTATTTTATGATATAATAATATTAACAATAACTTGAAGGAGGATGCAAAATGTCAATATATTCTATAACAGCAAAAACCATCGATGGAGATGACCAGAGTTTAAAGGATTATGAAGGCAAGGTGCTTTTAATAGTAAATACGGCAAGCAAGTGCGGCTTTACACCACAGTACAAGGAGCTGCAAGCATTGTATGAAAAACTTGGAAACCAAAAATTTGAAATACTTGGCTTCCCATCAAATCAATTTGCAAATCAAGAACCTGGGAAAAGCGAAGATATTAAAAGCTTTTGTGAAATCAATTACGGCGTTACTTTCCCTCTGTTTGAGAAGATTGAAGTTAATGGAACTAATGCCCATCCCCTTTTCAAACATTTAGTTGCTCAGAAAAAAGGAATAATGGGAGATGCAATAAAGTGGAATTTCACTAAATTTCTTGTTGATTCCAAAGGCAACGTAGTGGATAGATTCGCACCAACCACAAATCCTTCAAAGCTTGAGGAGAGAATAGTAGAATTGATAGGCAAACAATAAATAATGGCAGCCATATGGTTGCCATTTTTCTAATCATTTCTCAGCACTGTAATAAACCCATCGAGTATCTGATGGCTTACTTTGAAGCTCTTACTTTTATAGAATTTTAACCCATTATCATTCCCGTTTGATACAAAGATAAAAAAATCTCTAATTGAACTAAATGAATTTAACCAAGCCATGGACTTTTCAAACAAAACGCTGCCAATACCATAATTACGATAACCCTCTTTTATAAAAAACTGAGAAAGACATCCTACTTCATCATTTTTTACTGAGTCAAAATCAAAGAAAGAGTCACATTTTAAGGTAGCAAAATCATTAGAATATGTCTCCTTTGGCGAAATATTACTATAGGCATATCCAACAATTTCATCATCATCTTTAGCTACTATTATATGGTTAGCTTTAGCACTCTTGACTGAGGGAATCATTCTGGTTTCAAATCTCATGCTATCAAACAGTTCTGGATGGATGTTTGCCTTGAATTTTTGATAAGCCATTAATTCATTGCATAAATCCTTGATGCAAATAATATTATCTTCGGAAATAACTTCATAATGAATACTCATATTTTATCTTCCTTTCAATCCATTCTCCAATTTCACAATTAGGTATAATTTTATTATAATGATTTGTTATCCTTTTACAATAAAAGTCTATAATACCAGCTTTTCATTCCCTAATGCCAGCAATACTTCTACAAGTTTAAGACGAATTCATGCACTTTATAAGAAAAATATTGCAACTAGCTATAGGTATAAATATAATTAATCTACAAACCTTAAAAAAAGCGAAGGAGATAATTATATGAAAAAGATAATACCTAATATCAGTATTGAAAACTGTAAGGAGGCAATTGAATATTATAAGGGGATTTTTGGAGGAGAAGTAAAGGATGTTCAACTTGCTGATGGGAAGGATATGTTCAAAGGACATGAAGGCAAAATAATTCATTCAGAATTGGTTATTAATGATGATTGTATATTGTATCTTACAGACGTGTTTGGAGAAAAACAGGAAGAGAGTAATATATCCCTTATATTACTGCTTAGCAGCGAGGAGGAAATAACCAAATTATACGAAGCCCTTGAAAAGAAGGGAAAAGTAGCATTCCCATTACAAAAGACCTTTTGGGGTTCCTTCCACGCAGTGATAACAGACTGTTATGGTGTAACATGGAATCTGGACTATTCGGCAAAATAAAAACTTAAAAATAAAAACTGGCAGCCATATGACTTATTACTTATTCAGAATAAGTAATAAGTCATATGGCTGCCATCTATTATTTCCCTTTCCCAGGTCCACCACCAAATCCTGGTTTGTTGCCACCTCCTGGTCCTGAGCTTCCTGCTTCTGTTACTCCAGATTCGGACAACCATGTTACAGAGGTTGAAATTGTAAATTCTACTACCTTTGTTCCTCCTTCATAGGATCCTCCAGTATAAAGTCTATCTGATAGGGCTCCAGTTGAGGTTCCCCCTGTATAAAGAGTGTAAGTCCCACCTTTTTTAAGCTCAGGTGCGCTAATAACTAGGGATTGATATTCCTTTTCAGGTTTAAATGCCACAACGGTGCTCCCATTACTATCCTTAAGTGCAGCAAGGGTGCCTGCCTGCTGTGTGCTGGAATAATTCATAATTATAGAATACTGGGTTGACTCCTCTGAGGGTGCTTGTGCCATTCCTGAGCTTCCAGCAGCAGCTATAAGTCCACCGCTCATTTGAAATACTCCGTCATAATCTAGAGTACCATTGCCGCTGCTTGTTGGACCACTTACAACAACAGTACCACTTGTCATGTAAATTGAACCGTTTGCATCCAGTCCATCACCCGTTGCATTAACTACAATATATCCTCCAGATATGTTAAGCTTGTTGTCTCCTGAAGTGGCAAAGCCATTCTGTCCAGGTCGGCCATTCATGGACGACCCGTCATTACCTCCAGCAACATTTATACCGTCATCCTTTGCTACAACATGAATCTCGCCACCTGAAACAGATACAACAGCACTCTCAATTCCTTCATAGCTTTTCGAAATATTTATCTTTCCATCCTTTATTGTTATAGTTGAGTCCCCATGAATTCCATCATCACCAGATGCTATGGAAAATTCTCCACCTGTTATGTTAACACTGTTGTTGCTGTGGATGGCATCATCAGAAGAATCAATATTAAAGGTACCTCCGGTTATTAAAATTTCCGAGGCTGATTTAATTGCTTTTGTGCTATTAGTTTCAGTTTCACTAGTTTGCGTACTAGTACTAGTATTTGTATTACTATTTCCTTTTCCCCAGGGTCCATTGTTATTTTCGGTCTTGTCGCTGCTGTTTATACTGCCGCCTCCAGTAGAAATTGTAAAGTCCCCACCAGCAACAAGCACTGCTGTTTCTGCCTGTATCCCATCTGCTCCCGATGTTATTTTAAAGGTTCCACCTTCCACTGCTATAAAGCCTTTTGTAGCATCAGTATCATTTGTTGATTTAATTCCATCTCCCTCAGCTTCGATGGTTATGTTTGCTTCCTTAACCAGCGCCATATCTCGTCCCATAAGACCATCATCAGTTGCATATACATTAATATTTCCTCCTGTAATTTTTAAATCGTCTTTACTTACAATTCCATCCTTATAATTTCCATTAACAGTTAGGGTTCCGCTTCCATTTATAGTAAGGTTAGCTTTGCTGAATATTGCTCCACTTGGTTCATCCCTTGTAGCATCAGAAAAAACATAGTTTTCTCCATCTGTTATGATGTTCTGGGTTCCAGCCTCCAAGGATATAATAGTTTTTCCAGCATTCTTCACATAAACTGGTGCGCTGTCAAAGCAATTTATTTCTACACCATTTAAAACCAGCTTAACCATCCCCTTATCCTGAACGTCAACAATTATTTGACCCTCTTTCAATTTACCACTTATTACATACACTCCTGCTTTTGTTATGGTGATCTTATTCTCCTTCACCTCTGCACCTGAGCCATTTATACTTGCTGAGGTTCCATTTAATTCAATATAGTTTGGATTTTCATTTTTCCAGTCTGTATAATAATCATCCTCCTCATAAGTAACCATGTCCATTGTAACTAAGCTTGCATTTGCACCTTCACTATTATCTGTAACAGCTTCAGTATCTGCTTTCTTTTGTGCAGAATTTGCACCGCAGGAAGTTAAAAATGCTAGACACAAAAGTACTGCAGCAATCCTAGAAGGGGTAAATTTCTTTTTCATGTTACATCCTCCTTTTTAAGCTTCTCTTCTTAAAGCCTTTATCATTATTTTGTTGTTTTCATTTCATATTTTTATTTTATAGTTCAAACCTTAAGATAACCTTAAATAATGGCAGCCATATGACTTATTACTTATTACTTTTTCAAAAGTAATAAGTAATAAGTCATATGGCTGCCATTTATCCTTGTTGCTAATTCCCTGTGAAATTAACCTTCACACTCTGGGTTTTTGTATCAATCTTAACACTTGCTCCAAACAAACTTGATATGGTCTCAGCACTAATCTCAATATTATTATCTTCTCCCGAACTACCAGATGGAATTGATATTGTTTTGCCGTTTATAACTGCAGTTTTAGATGCGGTATTAAGAACGATGTTACGACCTCCTGCATTCAGGGTTAGCTTTCTAGCTTTTGCATCAAAGCTTGAAGTGCCACCCATCATCTTAGCAAAGGGTGCTGCGGGAAAGTAAAGTTTCCCATTAACCATGCTTCCTTTAGCCACATTGTCAACCTTAATTCCATCTATGATCATTGAACCTTTTTGGTAATCTATGACTAGTTCATGTTTTATTGTATTTGCAGCAGGACTCCAGTTCTTTTTCAGGTTATTTTCATAGGAAAGAGGATTAATCACAAATCTTTTAAAGTAAATTGGGCCTTCCTCCATGAACCTGGCAATCTCATCCTTAAGCTTTTGTTCAGGTGTAGTGCCTGTAGTATGCCTTTCACCCTTGATTATCCATGGATCTGATTGTATTGCTATCAGCTTATAGCCCTCAATATCCAGTGTTGCATTAGTATCTATATATATTATAGATGAGGCTAACCCGTTTTCTAAACCACCACCGCCCATATTTAATGTTACAGTAGCATCTACTCCCTTTTGCTGCAGTGGATTTGAAGTGTCTTCAAAATTCTCCTTAAATACATCAATAGTTATACCAGAAACCCTTCTTTTAATTGGCGCAGTAGGAGCGCTTGGGGCTCTATTCCTTCCCAAATCCACTTTATAGTCTCCATCCTTTATTAACATTCTGTGGTATGCATGGCTACTGGATAATGTCTGACCTAAATCAATTGCAATGTCCGACTCATCTGCAGCAGGTCCCTTAAACAGTTCAATTTGACTATTGTTCTTTTCATTCAGCTCCAGGGCAGCATGTTCATTATATATAAGCTGCTTTTTGCTTCCCATAATATAATCTCTCACATCAACTGTTGCTCCCTCTGAAGCCATAATCTTAGCCATATTCGAAATGAAATCCATGTTCTCTACATAATAAGCATTTGTATTGTAATCTATTTTACTATTTATCCTTTTTGTACCATATTTATTTACAGCAATAAAATGATCTCCACTGGTATGTTCTTCAGAAACAATTTGCTCAGCATCAATAATTTCATCTAAGGTGTTTACTGTAACTTCCTTTAATGTACCATCACTATTTTTTATAAGGGTCTTGCCAATAAAATCCGTACGATAATCAGTTCCCATTACAAAATATATACCTGCAGTTGTATCAATCGGTGCTCCTTCTATATCAAAGCCATCAATATTTATATATGGAATTGCTTTTCTATATGGTCTAATATCAAAACTGTTTATAATAGATTTCTTCCCATCATTTTGGATAATAAATTTCCCCTGGCTATCTGTGGTAGCAGTCTTTGTAACAGTTTTCACTTTATTAGTTGGATCAACGAACTTGATCTGAGCATTTTTATTTTTACAATATATCACCTGCATACCCAACTCAGTTTTAGTTACAGTATTAGCCCAACCTGGCATATCCCTGACTCCACTAACAGGCTGAACCTGACCAAATGCCAGCTCATTGAAAAAATCAGCCTTCTCCAATCCTATTCCCTTAAATGGCATAGTAGAAAATATATTCTTGCTTATGGCTTCACTATTATTAGGAATAACTATTCTAATTGAATCATTTTTTACTACATCTATTCCACTTACCATTTTAAAGTTATAATTCAATATTCCCTTAGCTTCAGAGGCTATGGAAGCATTAATAATCTTATAGGGCTTAGTAGTGTCCCCTCTATAATAGTAAATCTGTATTGGACCAGCATAGGGCAGCTTATCTGCAAAGGGGTCCATATCCTCAGGCAATTCTTCACCAGCTGCTTTTGCCCTAAACACTGCCATCACCGTATCATCTCTGTATGCACAAAGATCACCATAGAAGAAGAATCCTCCTGGTGCCGCTTCCTTTTGGCGTGAAAACAAAGGAATGTCTACATTAAATATATTGGTTCCTACTCCAAGTACACCTACATAGAATTGAGCAACAGCATTCATTCCATAATCCAACAGAGTATCTTTTTTTATTGCATGTGCCTTAAAGCCAAGCCTCAATTCTGCTTTGATCACGTTGATTCCCAATGCTTCTAATGATACTGTAGGTGTTAAATAGGTATATGCAGTAATCTGTCCATTAGGGTCACACTCTGCTGCAAAATAAGTATGCCTCTCTCCATAGGTGTTAAATGAGGTAGGTATTGCAAAGCATGTGCCTCCTTTAATACCAGCACTAAAGCTCATACCTTCTTCACCTGAAACCACAAGTGTTATATCCCCATTAACTCCAACCACTACAAACAATCCTGCACGTACTCTTCCAATGGCGAAGGGTATATCTACACCTACTATAGGTATATAAATTTCCTTGTTTATTTTAACATCAAGAGCAGCTTTAAGTTTTATCATTTCAGCTCCATTTATTCCAAATCTGTATCCACTGAATGCTGTATATTTTGTATCAAAAGACATATTCAATGCTATTTCACCACTTAGTTTCACGCTTAATTTGGTTCCATCAGCCAAATAAGCATTAAGTACTGCTTTATCAAAGCTATGCCTCCACCCTCCAGCTAAAGCCTTATCTACTTCCTCTTTTTCTTTATCACTGCTGATTGAAGCTAATTTCTGTTGTGGTGGATTATTTGAAGTGGCATCTATTGGAGGGATAAATTTAACTGTAACTGTTCCCATATTAGCTGGATTCGCCTTACCTATACGAGCATTATGAATGGCAGGCTGTAAATCAATAATGTTAGATGTGTTATATCTGACTGTTTGTTCAGGTATTTCGAAGTTTTCAAAAACCTCATTTAAGGTAGGTTGTCTTGCAATCAAAGTTCCATCAGGATTTTTCCCCAGAACATATAGTGATGCTTTCATGCTCTCATCAACAAGAATATTTCCAGGTGCTATATTAATTCCAACTGGTGGCTTGATTGAGCCATCCCTATTAAAATATTTGCTTAGATCTACTCTTTTAACGTCCTTTTGATAAATGTACCTTACATTCCTCAGTTGGGCCGGTTTTACTCTAGTATTAGGTAATTGAAAATTGGGAGTAGTCAATAGGAGAGTATGGGACTCAGTAACTTCCTTTATGACAGGTAAAGCTGCAGCACTTACAGGACTGGGCAGCAGCTCAGCCACTATAAGGAGAATAATAACAAGAATACTAATAATGGATTTACCACGTTTTTTCACAATTCTCCTCCTTTAAATATTTTATCCATTTAATAGTATATGCAAGGAGTGACAGCCATATGACTTATTACTTATTCATGAATAAGTAATAAGTCATATGGCTGTTACTCCTATGTTGTGGTATATTTTAAGAAAGTCTTAAGATTTTTGGTAACTGATTTGTAAGAAGTGTAGGTTATTATATATTTAGGCTAGAAAAAACCGGGACTATGGTGAAAGGGGTTGGTCATATTGGATAAACCAAATGTACTGGTGGTTGATGATGATAAGGAAATCGTTGAATCAACGGCAATCTTCCTGGCTAATGAGGGCTATAACATATTAAAGGCATATGATGGGATTGAGGCTCTTGAGATTGTTAACAGGGAGGCTGTTCACCTGATTATACTTGATATTATGATGCCGAGGCTTGATGGAATAAGGGCAACCCTAAAGATTAGGGAGCAGCAAAACATTCCTATTATAATAATTTCCGCAAAGTCACAGGATACGGATAAAATACTGGGGTTAAATATTGGGGCAGATGATTATGTAACAAAGCCCTTTAACCCACTTGAGCTTATGGCTAGGGTAAAATCCCAGTTGAGAAGATATATGAGCCTTGGTAACATTGTAGAAAAGCCCTCCCAGATTACAACAGGCGGACTGTCCATTGATACGGAATCAAAAATCGTCACTGTTGATGGAGAACAGGTAAAGCTTACAGCCACTGAGTATGGGATAATTGAACTATTAATATCCAACCTGAACCGCGTTTTTTCTATTAACGAAATCTATGAAAGGATTTGGAAGGAGCCTGGATTTAATGCTGAAAATACTGTAGCAGTACATATAAGGCGGATCCGGGAAAAAATCGAGATAAATCCAAAGGAGCCTAAATATTTAAAGGTGGTGTGGGGCATTGGATACAAAATTGAAAAAATCTAACCCGTTATTATCATGGCTTGCTTTTTTTATTGGAATTAATCTGATTGTTGCTTCGACTATTGGAGGAATCTTTTTAGCAAGCCACTATGATAGTATAGGGACCTCTGATTATAAGGATACTGTAAGATTTAAAGCTATTATTAACACAAATTTTGAAATGTTGTTTCAAACACTTACAGGAAATCAGGATTACACCTGGGGTAGTACAAACCTGACTTATTTCAGTGTTCTTGAGAATGAGCAAAACATTGAAAAACAGGTTATTAAAACCAATATGGAAATAGAAAACTATAATGAGGCAGTTGATTATTTAAAAAATAAGCCTGGAGAATATAACTATCTATTTATCTGGGATGGAAGCCATTTTTCTATAATTGATGATACTAAGTCATTAGATCCCTATGGTGACGAAGTATATTCCGAAATGATAGATAAATTCAAGACTTTTAAAAATCCAAGTCTAAATGAGTTTAAAGTCATTATGGGAGTAAAAAGCAGGTTTAGTACACATGGGGGAGGAATTTATAATTCCTATTTGGAATGGAAGACTTTAAATCTAGCCGTACCAGTTGTTGGAGTGTGTTTTATAATAGGAGTTATATTATTGATATTCTCCTCTATAAAAAGAACAAGCAGAAAGGAATTCTCAGGTCAGCTTGCCTATTACTCAGGCAAGTTGTGGCTTGAGGTTAAGGCAGTTATATCTTTATTTATGCTTTTTCTTGTACCAAATATTGATGACTCCATAGGGGTAATTATAATTGCAGCCATCTATTTTTGGTGGGCATACCTTATGCTATTGGATCTTTGTGTAAACAAAAAGCATTTTTTCACAAACAACTCAATAAACTGGGTACTTAAGCTTTATCACAGCTATGAGAATAAAAAACCCTTCCAGAAGGGAATGCTTATTAGGCTTCTTTCTCTGGTGGGTACTGAGATAGTTCTAATACTTCTTTCATTAGCTTCACTTGAAAGCTCTAGAGGAATCTTCTCCCTATTATTTGTTGGCCTTGGAGTATATCTTTTCTATATTTATCTTAATGACTATAGGAAGCTTATTGATGACATTGGAAGGGTTGTTGACCATACTAAGCTTATAAGAAATGGGGACCTTAATACTAAGCTTATTCTGCCAGTGGAGTCTCCCATGCATAAAACTGCAGAGGATTTGAGCAACATACAAGAGGGGGTATTCATAGCAGTTCAGGAGCAGCTTAAAAGTGAAAGGATGAAAATTGAGCTGATTACAAATGTATCCCATGACTTAAAGACTCCTCTTACAGCCATGGTTAATTATATTGACCTGCTGGGAAGGGAAACTCTCTCACCAGAGCATACAAATGACTACGTCAAGGTTTTAAGTAAAAAAGCTGCAAGGCTTACATCTCTAACACAGGACATATTTGATATTTCAAAGGCACAGAGTGGAAATATTGAGTTGAATATTGAGAGGATTGATATTGTAGAGTTGATAAACCAGAGTATTGCAGAGCTGGATGATAAAATACAGGAATCTAAGTTAAGCTTTAAGATAGATCTACCCCAAGAAAAAATATATATAAATGCTGATGGAAGAAAGCTCTATCGTGTTTTTGACAACCTTATTTCAAACATTTTAAAGTATTCCCAGGAAAACACAAGGGTGTATATAGATCTTAGAGAGGATGAAGATTCAATCCTCATTTCCTTTAAAAATATCGCCTCCTATGAAATGAACATCAGTGCAGATGACCTAATGGAGCGCTTTGTCCGTGGAGATGAATCCCGAACTACTGAAGGCTCAGGCCTAGGCCTTGCAATAGTCCAAAGCTTTGTGGCTTTATGTGGTGGAAGCTTTGAAATAAAGATTGATGGGGATTTGTTTAAGGCAATTGTGAAATTTAAGAAGGGGTAAATGAGGAATGGCAGCCATATGACATATTACTTATTTTACAAATAAGTAATATGTCATATGGCTGCCATTTTTCTAGTAATATAGAATTTTATTCTTACCTATGGACAGATTCACCATCTGCCCCTTTTTAAACTTACTTAATTGGTCTATTATGGTATCAGCAAATATTTTTGAATCCCCAACTCCGACAATAAACCTAGCTACATTCTGTTGTGGAATAATGTCTAATATCTCTCCACTAAAATTATAAACTTCGCCCTGGGCTTTCTCTTTGTTAATATCACTTATACTCAAAGCTTCCGGTCTGAAGGCTGTAGTTTTAGATCCTGAATATTTACCAGAGGTTATTTTACTAAATATTTCTGGTTGATAGATATTATAGTTTCCCATAAAAGAGGCAACATAGGAGGTTCTAGGATTCATATATAAATCTAAGGGTGAGCCTGATTGTTCAATGTTTCCATTTTTGAAAAAATGAATTGTATCAGACATTGTCATTGCTTCATCCTGATCATGTGTGACCATTATAGATGTCATGCCATATTTCTTATGGATTTCCTTAATTTTCAATTGAAGTTCTTTTCTGAGTTTAGCATCAATTGCATTGAAAGGTTCATCAAGCAATAACACCTTTGGTCTTGTAACAATAGATCTAGCAATAGCTACCCTCTGCTGCTCACCACCTGATAACTGTGATGGGTAGCTCTTCATTTTATCCAAAAGCTCCACAGCTTCCAAAGCTGCCTTCACTTCTTCTTTTATCTTATCCTTGCTTAGCTTCTTTATTTTCAATCCATATGCAATGTTATTATATACTGTCATTGTAGGGAACAAGCTATAATGTTGAAATATCATACTTACATTACGTTCCCTCGGGTGTTTGTTTGTAATATCCTCTCCACCTAGCATGATTTTTCCACCTTCAATGCCTTCTAAGCCTGCAAAGGATCTCAGCAAAGTAGTTTTTCCGCAGCCTGAGGAGCCTAATAGTGTAACAAATGAGTCCTTCTCAACAGATAAATTAATATTCTTTAATACATGATTATCCCCAAAGGATTTATTTACATCCTTAAATTCTATATATGCCATGTATTTCACCTTTCTATATATACCTCATTGTAGTGGCAGGTCAGCCTGCCACTACAATATTGAATTAAATTTTATATTTAATACTATTTACCTTGGTTTGCTTTTTCTACAAAAGTCATATCTACTATATTTTCATATCCAATTGGTTCTTTTATAATTCCTACTCCAATTGCAAATTTTTCAACAGCAGCATATCCTTCCTTTGAAATCATTCCATCTGATGAGTATGCCTGTTTAAATATGTTAATTTTCTTTGTTAAAGTGTCAACTGGATTACCTTCAAACAAAGGTGCTACTAGTTCTGCTGCTTCCTTGTCACTATGCTCCTGAATCCACTTATTACCCTTTACAACAGCGTTAACAAACTTTTGTACTGTTTCTGGATTTTCCTCTGCAAATTTCTTTGTAGTAGTGATTATTTCTCCTTCGAACAGTTCAGAACCAAATATTTCTTTACGAGTTTCTAAATCAGCTGTATCTACAAGCACATTTCCATCTATTTTTTCAAATTCAATTCTATTATCCACATTCATATAGCTTGCAGCAATTGTTCCCTGGGAAAGAGCAACCATTGATGCTCCATATTGCATGTTAACAAATGTAACATCTGTTTCTGGGTTTAGGCCAGCGTTCTTTAGTATGTTTGATACAAATGAATAAGGTGAAGAACCTGGGGCACCTGCAAATATGCTTTTACCCTTTAGCTGCTTTACATCAGTTATATCCTTTGCTCCAACAAATGCATAAAGTCTAGTATTTTGTACGGCTGCAACAAAGGTTGACTCTAAACCTTCCTCATATGCTCTTAAAACAGGTTCAACAGATAGCAAACAAAATTGAGAGTCACCAGCATGCATTCCTTGAAATGCAACAGGTCCATCTCCATATACTGCAAATTCTAGATCAAGTCCTTCCTCATCAAAGTATCCATTTTGATATGCAACATGAACTGGTAACCATCCAAGTGCACGGAATTCAGATACTACAACCTTTGTCTTTTCACCATTTGCCGGTGTTTTCTCATCAGTTGTTTTTTTACTTCCACACCCTGCTAATAAAGTTGTTGCTAATATAACTGCTAATAAAATACTCAATATCTTTTTCATGTTTTCCTCCTAAAATTGTTTATTTTTAATTTATTTCTATGTTTTCACATATTTAATAATTATTTTTGTTTCATAGATAATGTTGTATCAGTTTTCCATATAAGCATCTTTGATTCTGCAAAGTCTAATAGCTTGTTTAAAATAATTCCTACCAGCAATAGAATTAAGATACAGGACATAACTCTTTTAATGTTGAAGAATGAAGTTGAGTATGTAATCATCCATCCAAATCCCCCGGAGGAACCTATATACTCTCCAATGATTGCTCCAACTAATGCTGAACCTACTCCTCCTCTGATACCAGATAGAATCCATGGCATACATGCTGGAATAACCACAGTTCTTAGGGTTCTTATGTTACTTGCCCCAAGGAGGTTGGCTGATTCTATTAATCTTCTATCAATGTTTTTTATTGCATTATATGTGGAGAAGAACACATTAAAAAACACCATTAATCCTGCAAGAAATATTTTCGAAGTCAAACCTAATCCAAACCAAAGTACATAAACTGGTGCTAGTGTTAATTGTGGAATACCGCTAATAGCAGTTATTATGGGAGATATAACCTTTCCTAGTGCAGAAAAATATCCAAAGATTATTGCAGTAACAATACCTATGAGGGTTCCGTAAAGCAATCCTAAAAAGGCTTCTGTAAGAGTTATTGCTGTATGTTTTGCTAAGGCACCACTTTTATAAAATTCTACAAGGTCCATTAATATTTCACTTGGATAGCTAGTAAAAAACCCGTTATAGAAACCTTTTCTTGCACAGAATTCCCATGCGAGTAAAAACCCAAGAACTAAAGCTGTTCTTGTTAAAGATATAATAATTCTTTCATTCTTATTCTTACGCTTCATCTTTTTTCATTTCCCTTTTTAGTTTTTCTAATTCAGTATAGTAGGTCTTTCCATACTCAATGGATAGATCATTTATATTGACTTCCTGCAAATTCTTTTGAATCTTTTGCTTTCTTTCATCCATTTCTATAGGATTGATTGTTTGGTAGACTCCATCAATAACCTTTGAAAACATAGAAAAGGGCATTCCTGCTGCTGCCTCATTTTCTTCCCAACTAGCTAAGTACCTTGTTCCTGAACATAAAAATGAAACATTAATAGTATTATTCTTCAGTGGGTATGCAGTAAGCTCTGAACAGATTCCCTGATTCCCAGACATACTTATGCTTTTTGTAACACCATAATGATAGGAATAACCCTGCATAATTCTCATACATTCTCTTGGATTACAAATTATCAACACTACATCAGGAGCCATAGATTCACTAAAATATTCAATAGGTTGTATAACCACTCCATATGTTGATCTATCTAAAACAACGATTTGACTTGCACATTGCTTGGCCAATTCCTTATCCTTGTAAAGGCCTAAATTGAAGCAATCAGTTCCATCATAATAGGTTGAACTTGGTTTAGCTAACCCTAGAACTCTTGAACTCCCACCACATCCTGAGGTTTCAGCATTAAATTTAATCCTATGGCCTAATGATGCTGATTTTACTGCAACACAATAGGATAATGGGTTCTTTAATGGTTCTATTTTATAGAAATTATATTCTTCCTCTGTTGCTAGAAGCTTAACCCCAACTATTTTTCTTTTAGTATCTATTATTGCATATGCTTTTTTAATATCTGCTTCAAAGCTCAATACCTCATCCCCTTTTGCAACTGCTAATTGAAATTTTTGCTTTGTAGACCATACCATATAAGACTAGCATAGTAAAAATCAGTTTTCCAATAGCTTATTTGAATTGAAAAGGCCTTTACTATTTAAATATTAAATGAGGAATGGCAGCCATATGACTTATTACTTAATTAAGTAATAAGTCATATGGCTGCCATTCCTCATTTTATAATTTACCCAATTTCTCCAGCGCATTAGCTGTCTTTTTTTCACGCTGCCCCATGGACCAGTTTACAATTGCAGTTTGGAACACATTTCCACCTTTATCTTCACAGGCCTTTTTAAACTCTCCCATAGCACGATTTCCTCCCATGGATGCTAGTGGGAAATATTCCGTAAGAAAGCAGCCAACTTTTTTGCCCTGTAATGTAGATATCTGTGCTAAATATGCTTTCATAACAGGGGAAAGTGAAAAGCCATGAACTGGTGCTCCAAAGATCAGTACATCATATCCAACTATGTCAGGTTTCGTCTTAAGTTGAATATTCTTAGCTGCTGATGGGTCCTCGTTAACAGCCTTTACCTGTTCAAGATTCACCAAATGTCCTGCAGAAACAAGCACCTCCTTGAGCTTTTGGGCTACACTAAGTGTGTGACCTGTATGAGAATGAACAATTATGCCAACCTTCATTAATAAAAACCTCCTTTTATTATAATAAAATTTAACTATTAATTGTATAATAATTAAATGATGCTATTTATCTTTACTATCTAAAAGTTTCCCAGTACAATAGCAAATTGTCACACAAATAGTTACTGTTCCAGCTAAAATAGCTCCTTCAATGGTTCCATTGCCTATAAAATTAAACATAAACATAAAAATTAGGTAAGAGGAGGCTGTCCCAAAAATCGACCAAAACAAAAGGTTTTTATTCTTATGATATTTGTTATTCATATTCATTCTCCTTATTATTTATAGAACATAATACTATAAAGACACAATTTAATGAAATTGTGTCTTAACTAAAACTACTTCCTCCAAAGTGGATTCTATTTTTACCTATGGCTTAATTACTCTCCTTATGGGCATAAGTAGATCAAGCTGCTTTCTTACTTCAGGAGTCTCCTCAGAATTGAAAGTGATATAGTCCATACATTCTTCAAGCTCACTACGGAGTATCTCTGGATTCCAGTCCACCTCGTAATTTTCATTATTCTGTACCCATTCATAAAGCAGCCCCCACCTCTCACCAATGTCAGGCAAGAAGGTTGGAATTGCAGCATATAGCCCTCCATTGAACTCCTTTCTAATGAAAAGTTTTGGAGCTTCAAAATCCTCAGGTATAACAGCCCACATCTCATATCCATACTCTTTCTTGCCCGGTTCAGGGCTTGGGTTGTTAAATCCAAAATGTCTAAAGCCTGGCTTTTCATACAGGGAATATTCCCTAATTAATTTATCCATTACCTTTGTACAGTCATTTTCCGGTGTTTCACTTACTGCACAGTAGCTAGCAACTGTCATCCTCGGCAAATTGATTATTCTAACATCACCTGTCTGATTATAGGACGAGTTTTCTGACATGGTATTTTTCCTTTCTGAGAGCGTTATTTGGAGTGCATTTTTAATTTCCAGGGCTGCAGAATTATTATAAACTTCAAGATATTCAAATACCCCTGTCATTCCTTGCTTGCTTTGAAGTATTTCAATAAGGCGCTCCAATACAACTCCAAGAGCCCTCAGCTCTTCCCCTTCATTCTTTGTTTCTTCCATATGTCTCGTCAATACCTCAACTGCAGCTGAAAGTTCTCCTGATACAAATATACGCTGTATATCCTGTATAGGCAGCCTGAGTCTTCTAAGCAGTTTTATTTGCCTTATTTTCTTAACATTCAGCTCATCATAATATCTGTATCCATTCTCCATTCGGCAGCTATTAAGTATGCCCGTTTCTTCCCAATAACGAAGGGTCCTGTTTGAAATTTCATACTTTGCAGCCACTTCACCTATCTTTATCATTATGCACTCCACCTCTCAGCTTGAAGTATAGACCTTTACGCGGTGTTAAGGTCAATATGTAAAATTAGAATTTTTTCTCTTTTATAAATTTTATCTGGAACTTCGAAATATAAATCTAACCCTTGGAAATTCATCCTGTTCCCATTCAGCAGTATAAAGCTTTCCGGTATCCTTCAGATTAACTATTACTAATGAATTTGCACCTTTTTCCTTAACTTCTATAGAATCAATGTATCTGTTCTGCTCCTCAATTTCCTTTTTTAGCATTTCAGGGCTAACCGTCGTACTAATCAGTTCTATCAAAAATTGATTAGTAATATTATCATAGGAGGTTTTCATAGCCTGTGTTGTTACACTTCCGGCATAAAACTCCATCTCCTTGCCCTTTTGGGGTGCAAATTCCATTTCAAAGCCTGTCAAGGTAACCTTCATATCAGAAAGCATTCCATCTCTTTTTACTCCAAATTCCTCTTCCTCATTAATTTGTTTATATAATTCTCTCTTTCCCACATGGAAATCATTTTCCCTTCCTGTTACCTCTTCTACTCTGTTGCAGACTATATAATAAGGAAAACCTTTTATACCGCTGAACTGATCGAGTCCTGTAGCCTTTAATTCTATGTGATCACCACTTGAAAAGTTAAATATTTCTGCTTCAGAACCCACTGATAATATGTCCCTATCACCTGTTTCAAGATTATACAAGTCAAAGCACTGCTTGGAACTTTCATTCACATACTGTACAAGTATATAGTTTTTGTAATCATATATTTCAACAATTTCTCCTATGTTTTCAGTTTTGTATTTTTCCTTTATCTTTTCCGGAGTCAGAACTGAAACATCCTTTGAAACCTCTTTCGTGACAGAGCTAACAGTGGAATCAATATTCTTATTATTTTTTTTCGAAAATAAGATGGAGCTACAACTGGTAAGAAATGTGATAAGGGCAAGTGTTAAAATAAATAGGATTGTATGCCTTTTCATTTCTCACAACTCCTTTCCCATTACTACTAAATTCTACTTATAAATTCTATAAATATTCCATTATTCCTTCATTTTGTAAAAAGTATCGGGTCTTAAGGTGACAGGTATAGCCAAAACTCAAAATGCCCTCGTGCGAACACTGTTCGTCCCTACATTAAGACCATCGGTGCCAGCCATATGAGATTATGAGATTTCATGAAATCTCATAATCTCATATGGCTGGCACCGATGGTCCTAC
>JARDZI010000144.1 GCA_029240935.1 Clostridiales bacterium | reverse complement strand
ATAAATAAATCCTCCTAATAATGCATAGTGACTCTTCTATTATATAATGTATCGAATTCCTTTCTTTCCACTAATACTAAAAGCTCTAGCAGTTTGTGCTAGAGCTACTTTTATGCTGTTAATAATAAACTTGGCTTATAGCTTAAGATAGCTAAGTGTTATGGTGGTTGTTTGTTAATTTGTAAAAAAAACCTTTATAAGCAAAAAAAGTAGGAAGAATAAAAAAGATATGCTATGCTTAGAAGAAAATAGTATAAAGATTAATTTATTTCGGAGGGGTTGTAATGCTGATAGATGTAATAGAAAAAAAGTATCATGAGATGTCTGCAGGGCAAAGGAGCATTGCTGACTATATAAATGGCCATCTGGCGGAAGCAGTATATATGAATGCTAAGGAGATTTCAGAAAAGTCTGGTGTTAGTGAATCAGCTGTAGTCCGTTTTTCAACCTTTCTCGGATATAATGGTTTCAAGGAAATGCAAAAAAGCATGCAGGAGGAAGTAAAAATAAAACAGACTATCTCAGAAAGATTTATAGAAGCCTTAACATTAGAGGATGAGAATCTCAGCGATAGCATGCGAGTGTATAATCGAACACTAAAGAATATTAATGATACTCTCGGTGATATTTTGGAAAGTACTTATGATTCTGCTGTTAAACAGATTAGAGCAGCTAAACGTATAGGGGTAGTTGGTACTCGTGTGGCTGTAGCACCTGCATTGACTCTTCAGATTCTTTTGAATCAGCTGTTACCAGATGTGCAACTTTTCACACCTAACTTTGATACATCCTTTGACATGCTTCAAACTTGGGGTGGTGGAGATTTATTAATCGGTTTTTCATTCATGAAAGCCAAGAACTTTACTTATGATATGCTCTCATACGGTAAGGAAAAAGGTTGTAGTATAATTTCAATCTGTGATAATTATCGTAATTCCATTGCTGGTTTAGGAGATATTGTTCTTCCAGTACGCAGCGAAGCTACCTTTGTTTCTTTTGTTCCTACTATGCATGTAATTGATACTCTGTTATTTAAGCTATCAAGGCAGATAGGGAAAGACAATGCAGATAGATTAAAAGGCTTTGATGAAATTATAAATCGTTTTGTTAATCATCAGTGAAAAATATGCAGCAGGTAGTAATAATTTACCTGCTGCATATTTTATTTTTTTGTTTGCAAAAAAAATTGCAAAAAATAAAAAAATGTTGCAGGAATAAGTGCATGGGCGACGAATATACAAAATATAGCTATAATATAATAATGGAGGAATGAAAAATGAAGAAAATGAAATGGGTTGCTTGGATGTTATCGATTATGATGCTATTCAGTTTGGTAGGCTGTAATGGCGCTACTGAACCAGTAGAAAAGGTTACCCCAGAGGAAACTGCTTATAAAGTAGCTGTATTATTACCAGGTTCTATCAATGACGGCGGTTGGAGCACTATGGGCTATGAATCAGCAAAGGCAGCAGCAGATGCTATCGGTGCTGAGTTTAGCTACACAGAAACAAAATCTCCACAAGATTCCATTGACGCACTTACCGATTATGGTGAAAGAGGTTTTAACATTGTATTCTGCCATAGCTATGACTATCAAGATGCCTGTGCAAAAGTAGCAGGAGATTATCCTGATACCCAGTTTATTACCTCTGGTGGGACAACCAAGACAGAAAATATTACACCTATCTATATGAAATCAGAGCAAGCTGCTTACCTTCTAGGAGTTATGGCTGCGAAGATGAGTACAACCAAAAAGGTTGGTGTTATAGGCAGTGAAGAAATTCCATCAATAAGCAAAACATTAAAAGGCTTTGCCCAGGGTGTAAGTGACACTGATCCAAGTGTAGAAACAAGACTAACCTACTTAGGAACATCAACAGATGTAGGAAAAGGCAGGGAAGCAACTATTGCTTTGATTAATAATGGATGTGATTTTATCTTTGCGAGTGCCAATGCAGCAGCACAAGGTGTATTTCAAGCAGTAGATGAAAATAAAGACAAAGGAATAAAAGGCTTTGGAAGCTATGGCCGAATTACTTTGAAATATCCGGAAACATTTGTAGCAGATATGGTTTCTGATTATCAACCTGTGTTTGTAGAAATAGCTGGAAAGGTTACACAAAAAACTTTTAAACCAGGTGTAGATTATTTCGCTGACATTTTCAATAAAGGATGCAATGTTTTTTTTAATGAAACAATGAAAGTTCCTTCAGAAGCTATGGATGCTTATAATGGAGCAGTAGAAAAGTTCAAAACAGATAGTATTAAAATCGATATTGGTGAATACTAACAATTTCAAGAGGCTGGTGCAACCCAAGCATCAGCTTCTTTCTTAAAAGGGGTGATGATGTGAAAGCTTTAGAGATTAAAAATTTTACCAAAAAATTCGGATCATTAGTTGCAAATGATGATATATCCTTCTCACTAGATAAGGGTGAGGTGCTAGCCATTTTGGGAGAGAATGGTGCAGGAAAAACGACCCTAATGAGAAGTATCTATGGTATGGATATGCCAGATAAAGGACAAATATGGATCAATGGTAGACAGGAACATATTACATGCCCAAAGGAAGCTATTCGATTGGGCATTGGTATGGTGCATCAACACTTTATGTTAATAAATAACTTTACTGTAGCAGAAAACTTGGTTTTGGGTATGCGTGAGTATACAGGCCAAATGCTCAATCGAAAAGACTTGAATTTAAAAATAAACTCCTTTTTCCAACAATATCACTTTGATGTACCTGCTGACATTAGGGTAAGAGATTTACCGGTTGGCTTGCAGCAAAGAGTAGAAATAATGAAAGCTCTTTTTCGTAAAGCGGAAATTTTGGTTCTTGATGAACCAACAGCAGTACTTACACCCCAAGAGACAAAGGATTTATTTGTGATTATTCACAAGCTGCAGGAGGAAGGGAAATCAATAATCTTTATTAGTCACAAATTAGATGAAGTAAAGGAAATCAGTCAGCGAATCATGGTGCTGAGAATGGGCAAAGTCAGTGGCATTGTAGATACTAAGGATGCAGACGAAGGGCTTATGGCTAGGATGATGATTGGTAGAGATCTGGTGGCTCTGCACAAAACCGAAGTAGATAACAAACTACAACAAGATAAAGTTTTACAAGTTGAGAAACTTGTGGTGAAAGATGGCAAGAAAGTCTCAGTAAAGGGTATTGATTTTTCTGTATTTTCAAATGAAATATTAGGTGTTGCAGGTATAGATGGAAATGGCCAACTGGAGATGATAGAAGCTATTACAGGTTTACGAAAAGCAGAATCTGGACATATCATTTTGAAAGGAAAAAACATCAAGGGAAAGAGCGTGCGCTATATCCGAAACAGTGGACTAGCTCATATTCCCGAGGATAGACGAGCAAGAGGGTTGATTCTTAACTTTTCTCTTGTAGAGAATTGTATCTTAGTAGAACATGATAAAAAGCATTTTTGCAAGGGTATAATACTTAATCGTAAGGCAGCAGTGGCTTTTACAAAAGAGAATATTAAAAATTATAGAATTAAAACTGAGGGAGAAAATGCAAAAGCGGCCAGTTTATCTGGGGGTAACCAACAAAAGGTTATTGTTGCAAGAGAGATAGCCACAAAACCAGAGCTGTTGATTGCCATGAAACCTACCCGAGGGCTGGACGTGGGAGCAGTAGAATATATTCACTCTTGCTTGCTTGCAGAACGGGATAAAGGTAAAGGTGTTTTACTCTTATCATCAGAGTTAGAGGAGATAATGTCTTTAAGTGACCGCATTATGGTGATGCACGGTGGAATAATTACTGGTATTGTATATCCTGAAGAAGTTACAGCAGAGGAAATAGGCTTGATGATGGCTGGAAGTAAACGGGAAAAAATGGCTTTGTCGCCAAGAAAGGGAGTAGTCTGATGAATAAGTTAAAGGTATTCTTCTATAAAAATTTGAAATCTTTAGTACTTACCTGTCTAGCATTAGTTTGTGCTTTGTTGGTGGCTTCAATTATCCTTTTCTTAGCAGGCTATGATCCCATACAGGCTTACAAAAGCATTATTGCAGGAGCTTTTGGCGGCCCCAAAGCTATTTCACAAACACTACTCAAATCCACACCATTGATGATAATAGGACTAGCGATTTCAGTAGCTTTTAAGGGGTCGGCTTTTAATATTGGAGCAGAAGGTCAGTTTTATGCAGGTGCATTAGGGGCAGTAATTTGTGAAATGATTTTTCATGAAGTTGCTATGCCATCCTTTCTACTAATTATATTGTGTCTCTTTTCTGCTTTTATGTTTGGTGGGATTTGGGGTGCAATTCCTGGATACTTAAGGGCAGCTCGTGGAGCTTCTGAGGTAGTAACCTCAGTTATGCTTACCTCGGTAATGTTGCTCTTTGTTAGGTTTCTTGTTCAACAAGGTGGTCCTATTGCTGAACCTAGAGGTTTTTATCCAGAAACACAAGAGATTGCAGAAATTGCAAAATTGCCATATATTTGGGATAAAACTAGACTTCACGCTGGATTTCTCATTGCTATTGTGGTGGTAGTTGCAGTGTATCTATTTATGGAAAAAACCACATGGGGTTATAAAATAAAGGCTACAGGACAAAATGCCTTAGCTGCAGAATATGGTGGCATTAATATAGGATTCGTTACTATAACCACTATGGCATTAAGTGGAGCAATTGCTGGACTAGCAGGAGGCATAGAGGTACTTGGGACATCTTGGAAGCTTTATATGGGTTTAAGTCCAGGCTATGGTTATAATGCCATTGCAGTAGCATTGTTGGGGAGACTTAATCCCTTTGGGATCATTTTCAGTGCCTTGCTTTTCGGAATGCTGAATACAGGTTCTAATCAAATGGCCCGAAGCATTGGTATTCCAAGCACCCTAGCCTCTGTTTTACAGGCATTGGTATTGCTTTTTGTTGTTGGGTTTGCAGTTCTAGAAGAAAAGCAGTTCATATTTAAAAAGTGGAAGAGGGGTGAAACAAATGGATAACTCTTTTACATGGGTAGTGGTTTTGCATCTATTGCAAGCAACAATTCGTATGGCTACACCCTATACCTTGGCTGCCATTGGTGGAATTTATTCAGACAAAGCGGGAGTAAGCAGCATTGAGCTAGAGGGCTTGCTGCTAATGGGTGCTTTTACTGGATTTATAGGCGTCTTCTACACCAAAAGTCTCTGGCTAGGGGTATGTGTAGCCATGATTTCAGGTATACTGCTGGCTGGTATTTATGCTTTTATGGTTGTAATCCTGGGCTGTAAATCTGCATTGATTGGAACAGCGATTATGCTGCTTGCTAGTGGTCTGACTAACTTCTACTATCGAAGTATTTTTGGAGTATCAGCAGAATTTGTTTCCATTACACCATTTAAAAACTTAACAATACCACTTTTGGGACAGATACCTATTGTGGGAAAGATTTTTTTTCAACAAAATGCTCTAGTTTATCTTTCCTTTGTTCTTGTTTTTGTTACTTGGTATTTCTTTAATAAAACGGTAATGTATTAATAACAGGAGCTATAGCAGCTATATCAGGGGCCTATCTTTCTATTGCAACCTCCAGTTCCTTCGTGGAAAATATGTCCTCAGAAAAAGGCTATGCAGCATTTGCTATTATTATTCTTGGCAGATATAGTCCAATTGGTGCATTCTTAGGGTGTCTGCTCTATGGTTTTGCTGATGCTTTGCAGTTGAATCTTCAGGCTATGGGTATAAATATTCCCTATCAGTTTATGCTGATGCTGCCTTATTTGTTTACATTAGTTGTCATGTTCATTTCTGGTAAGGGTGAAAAACCAGAAGGACATGGAAAATTCTTTAAGAAAGGCGCTCAAATCCAGTAGCGAAAGGTAGAAAGATGAAGGATAAAGAAGTAGTGATTTTGGGCGTGTGTGGTAGCCCTCGTAAAAGTGTTACTACTCAAGCCTTAGATAAGGCTCTGAATGCTGCTGCCAGTGTCCCTGGAATAAAAACCGTAAAAATTGATTTGGCAGGACATAACATAAATTGCTGTAAAAATTGCAATTCCTGCTTGAAAAATAATCTAGACTATTGTCCTGTATATAAGGATGATTTTCGTCAGGAATATTATGAAATGTACAAAAACTGTCATGGCTTAATTTTGGCGACACCTATGTACTATATGACAGCTACCGGCTTACTCCAGAATTTTTTAAGCAGAATGAGGCCTTTAAGCCTATTGGCAAGACAAGGAAAGTTTGGAAGTCGTATGGGCGCTGGTATTGCTGTAGGAGGTATGCGTAATGGTGGGCAGGATTTCTGCTTGTCGGTACTTAATAATATGATGCATGCAGCTGGCACTAATATTATTGGAGGTGGCGTACAGTTCTATAACGGAGCATCGATTTGGTCAGATAACCAGGATAAACTGATAGATGAGAAGGGAATGCTTGAAACAGAGGCACTGGGTAGAAAACTTGCATATATGTGTAAAATTGTGCAGAATGGCATAGAACTTCTTGGTGAGGAAATTAATGATGCCAACTTCTTAGGCTTTACTGATAATGATGACTTAAAGGAAGGTTATAGCAGAAGAGGTTTGTAATAGTAGATAAAGGAGGGTTAAGGATGGATAAGGATTATGGTAAATATCAAAAGCCAAAAAGAATAAAGATTATTGTGGAAAAGTGTCCAGTAAATGAAGCTGGCAGGCCATGTCATTGTCATGAGGAAGGGCAGGAATTTGAGTTTGATTTTGAACGATGTCCTGCAGATTTTTGTGCTGCTGCTTTTCATAGCCTGTGGCCTCAACTGAGGGTTCTTGAGCTAGGAGGAAGGCATCCCTGGGACAAAGAAGAGGGGGTAACCCGTGTTGCTTGCCCTGATCCAGGAAAGCCAACCATATTTCGAATAGAAGCGGTAGAAGAATAATTATAGGAAAGGTTGTTATAAGGGATGCTTTTCGGTGCCCTATAGCAGCCTTTCATATTATTGGGAGGTAGACTAATGAAAATTCAATTACCCTTTGGACAGGCATATCTATTGGCAGAAGTACCAGAGGACCGCATAACACAGTTGGTGGAACCCCAGTTAAGCCATGTTGAGGCTAAGGAACTTGATTTAGTGAAGCGTGCATTGTCCTTACCATTTGGCGGCCAAAAATTAAGTGACATGGCTCAAGGTAAAAAGACAGCATGTGTTATTACAAGCGATCACACAAGACCAGTGCCTAGCAAGTTAACATTGCCATTGATCTTGGAGGAGTTAAGAAAGGGTAATCCTGAGATTGATATTACAATATTAGTAGCTACGGGATGCCATCGAGCAAGTACGGAAAGTGAATTAATAGAGAAATTTGGAGAAAAAATTGTAGAACAAGAAAGAGTAGTCATACACAATTGTGATGCAGTCGAAGAAATGAAGTTTCTAGGATTGCTGCCCTCAGGAGGGAAACTATTACTTAATCAAAGAGTACTTCAAACCGAGCTGCTATTAGCAGAGGGTTTTATAGAGCCACATTTCTTTGCTGGTTTTTCTGGGGGGAGGAAGAGTATTCTTCCTGGGGTAGCAGCACGTGAAACAGTTATGTACAATCATAATGCAGAATTTATAAACAATGAAAAAGCTCGGGCGGGGATACTTTTTGGTAATCCAATTCACATAGATATGGAAGCTGCGGCTGAAATGGCTAACCTGAGATTTATCTTAAATGTAGTATTAGATAGAAATAAAAGTATTGTTGCTGCATTTGCTGGTGCACCACAAGAGACATATGGTTCAGGCTGCGAATATTTAGCAAAACAAGCTGGGGTTCAGCTAAAGCCTACACCAATTGTTATCACCACTAATGGGGGATATCCATTGGATCAAAATCTTTATCAATGTGTTAAAGGGATCACAACAGCAGAAAGTGCATGTTTGCCAGGGGGAGTGATTATCCTAGCAGCAGCTTGCAACGATGGACACGGTGGGAAAGATTTTTATCAAGTGCTAAAGTCTGCAAACAGCCCTCAAGAATTGTTACAGCAGATTTCTGGTAGAGTAGCAGCAGACACCTTGCCTGATCAGTGGCAGTATCAAATATTAGCGAGGATTTTAAGCAAACAACATGTTATTATAGTTACGAAGCCACAATGGCAAACAATGATTGAAGAAATGCATCTCCATTATGCACAAACTGTAGAGATGGCATTGAAGATAGCAGAGCAGTGGGTAAGCAGGGATAGTGACATAACAGTGATTCCGGATGGGGTTAGTGTTTATTTGAAGGAGGGGTAAGATGCAAAAGGTGGATTTAATACTGCAAAATGCAACTATAATAACAGGGGATAAGAGCAAAAGTATTATGAAAAATTCGGCATTGGCAGTTAACCAGGGTGTTATCATAGCTTTAGGAGACAGCCAAGAGCTAATGTCAGCATATATGGCTGATGATATTATAAATGGAGAAGGTAAGTATGTATTTTCAGGATTAATCAATACTCATAGCCACTTGTTTCAAGTTTTAACGAAGGGGTTAGGTAAGGACCGTCTGCTTTGGGACTGGCTAAATACCAGTGTGTTAAAAATGATTCCCTTTATGGAACCAGAAATGGTCTACTATGCAGCCTTAGGGGGGTTAATGGAAAATATAAGAAGTGGTTGCACTACAACCTTGGATTTTAATTACGCCCATGGAAAGCCTGGGGTATTTGAAGCAGTATGGCAGGCCTATGAGGATTTGGGTATACGTGGTTATGTAGGCAGGCCCCACCACTTTAATGACTATAAGGGATTGGGTACAGAAGAATTGGAAAGTACTGAAGAGTTTCATGCTGCCCTACATAAATTGGCAGAAAGAGCTAGGGATAAAGAAATGTTGAATTTGGCTATTGTTTGTGCTGGCATCCCTGGGCTTTTGGATCAGTATTACTATACACCGGACTATTTGCATAAAATTCGGGAAACTGCTGAGGAATTGCAGATTCCTTATACAATGCACATGGCGGAAACCTTAGATGATGATAACTATTTAATGCCAATTACAGGCTTGCGCAGCATCACATTTCTTGAGCAGTCTGATTTTTTAGGGGAACGGTTGGTGGCAGCCCATTGTATTCAAATGGAGAAGCAGGATATTGACAGCTTTGCCAGGCACAGGGTCAAAGTATCACATAATCCAGTATCTAATATGATCCTGGCTTCAGGAGTAGCACCTCTAAAGGAATTCAGAGAGGCTGGTATAGATATAAGCCTTGGGAATGATGGTGCAGGTAGCAATGACAGTAATGACATGATTGAAACTATGAAATTCGCAAACCTACTTCAAAAGGTTCATTCTAGAGATCCATTAGCCTTATCTGCCTCTGACACTCTAGATATGGCCACTAATGGAGGAGCTGCAGCTTTATGTCGCAGGGATATTGGGAATCTGGCTGTTGGTAAAAAAGCAGATTTTTTTGTTTTTAATCCCATGGTACTCAAATCCTGTCCTGTGGCCAAGCCTATTGAAGCTCTAATCTATACTGGCAGCGAAGCAAATGTTGAGACAGTGGTTGTCAATGGCAAGGTGATATTGCGTCAAGGATGCTTCACTACTGTGGATGAACAAGAGGTACTAACTAAGTTAAGCGACTATGCTTGTCAGCTACGACAAAATTCTGGCATAGTTGAGTAGGGAGAGGATATGGGACACGTTATCATAGCAATCGATAGCTTTAAAGGTTCTCTTTCATCCTTAGAAGCATGCCAGATAGTTACCAAAGCAATGGAAAGTACATCAAATAAAATCACCATGATTCCCATTGCTGATGGGGGAGAAGGAACCTTAGAGGCTTTCTACACAGCATTGGGTGGAACTCAGCATTATCAAACAGTTACAGGTCCTAATGGTCAGCCTGTACAAGCTAGTTTTATCATATTACCAGATGGCACAGGTGTAATTGAAATGGCTCAAGCCTCGGGCATTATGCAGGTCACTGAACTGAACCCATGGAATACTACTACCTTTGGTACAGGAGAGTTAATACTATCAGCCTTAAATGCTGGTTGTAAGCGCCTGATTTTGGGAATAGGAGGTAGTGCTACAAATGATGGTGGGATTGGTATGGCAGCAGCTCTGGGTGCAAAATTTTATAATAGTGCTGGAGAAGGAATTTCGCTTACAGGAGGCGGAATAGGTGAACTGACTCGATTGGAATTGAAGGGCTTAGACCCCAGATTAGCAACAATAGAAGTGATTATTGCATGTGATGTGACCAACCCATTCTATGGACCAGAAGGTGCCAGCGTCATATATGGACCTCAAAAGGGAGCAGATTCAGCCATGGTACAGCTGCTTGATGCAAATCTTAAGCACTTAGCAGAGTTGATACATCAAGAGATAGGCATCAATCTACAGAGTCTCCCTGGTAGCGGGGCAGCTGGCGGCTTGGGGGGAGGTTTAGTTGCCTTTGCCGGGGGAAGGTTGCAAAGTGGCATTGAGTTACTCTTACAGGTAGTCAGCTTTGACCAACTCCTGGAAACTGCAGAGTTGGTAATCACAGGTGAAGGTGCTTTTGACAGCCAAAGCCTCTATGGAAAGGTAGTGGCAGGTATTGCCAAAAAGGCAAAGGCTGCAGTGGTACCAGTAGTAGTGCTATCAGGAGCAGTACTGGTGGAAAAGAAAATATATCAAGAGGCGGGTATATCAGCAGCTTTTTCAATAAATACACGTCCAATGTCCTTGTTAGAAGCAAAGGAAAATGCAGTTGAAAACCTAAGACAAGTAGCAGATAGCCTAGCTGCATTGTGGAATTTGAAAAGCAGATAGATTTTTGAGGGGAATGGGGCCAGTTCTGAGATATTCCTCATAAAGAATAATTCAACCAAGCTCTGGGTATATTATCAACTAAACAAAACAAAGAAGTTGATATTATGCCCAGGCATAATCAAATTAATCACTTTACTTCATTTATATCTAATTAACTGTTAGCAATTTTGTTGAGTTCATTTGTTAAGGCTAATAGTTCTTCAACACTTGCATTTGTTTCTTCAATAGCTGCTGACTGTTGTTCTGTGCTTGATAGTGTAGAATTTGATATTTCTAGTGTTTTTTGGACAGAGGTTTGAATATCTGATGTAAGGCTCATTATCTGCATTGCAGTTTCCTTGGAGCTCTGTGATAATGACCTTATTTCTGTTGCAACAACACCAAACCCTCTTCCGGCCTCTCCAGCCCTTGCTGCCTCTATGGCTGCATTTAGTCCAAGCATCTTTGTTTCATCTGCAATACTCTTTATGGAATCAAGTATTGTATTAATTTGTTCAGAAATCTTTTGAACATTAACTATTTCATTATTTAATTGATGCTGGTTATCAGTAACTGATACAGCTGAGGATGATAGTTCTTCCATTGTAGCGGATATTTGTGAAAAGTTATCTGTAAGCTCATTTGTCATTGTTTTTAGCTGATACTGCTGGTATCCTATCTGTGATAATGTATTAGCAACAATAAAGAGTACTTCTGCAGCTGCTTTTATATTCCTTTCTGTTGTAATTTTTACTTTATTGACTGCTTCTACATATCCATCCTCATTAACACCGATTTCTCTTGCAGTTTGCCTGTACCCATCTTCCTCGGGATTACTATATAATATCTGTCCTCCAAGTATTGTTCCGATAAGTGTTCCTTCGACCATAATAGGTGCAGCAAAGTCAATAAGTCCTGCATGACATTTGTATATGTATGGTCTTCCGGTTCTAACGGCTTCTTCTCCGCCTTTTTTATGGGATTCTGCACATCGATTATCACCAATAGTAGTTGAATGGGTAAAATCATTACAGAAGCTTGTATAAGAACTTGGCTTAGTTACAGGATCTCCATTAATATCCACAGTAACGCTTGCTATATCCATACTAATAGCAAAGTTATCTTGGAAATTTTGCAGAACATCTATGTCAAGTACATCCTGAAGCTTTAAATTGGCAAGATTGTTATTAGTTCTTAATATTGTATTCATATTATTTCCTCCAAGTTATTATATTTTATTTAATTCTTCTTTGCCTAAATATGTTACAATTATATTTTGGTACTCAAATACCGAAAAGTTGCCATTACTTGATGACATAGTCTTTATGGACTCATCATTCATATTAATAACATCATCCACCTCATCTACTACTAAGGCTATTGACTGATTATTATAGTTTATAAGCAATAAATTATTCCATGAAACAATCCTATCTAGCATAAACAATTTTGTTATGTCAATAACAGGCACAACATTTCCTCTTATGTTTGCCAGCCCTTCAACATATTGTCTTGACTTTGGAACATATGTTACAGGAAGCATATGCTCAATTGACACAGCATATTCAACAGGTATTGCGAAATTTTCCTTTGCTAATTTGAAAATTAAGATTTCCATAAATTCCCTCCTATGAGGCATTATCTATAAGGTATGGAATATCAAATACTATTGTTACATTGCCATTACCCAGAATTGATGTACCTTTGAATTCTTTTATTTCATTTATGACCTGTGGTTTAGGTTTTAACACAACATCTGTTTGTTCCAAGAGAGAATGAACCGGAAGTGCTATCATCTTTTCTTCATGCTTAAGTACTACATAACTGGATACTTCATTACTATTATTAATTTCCAATTCATCATAAACTGAAATAACAGGTATTATATAGTCCATATACATGATAAATTCTTTATTGCAGGATATTCTTTTTTCAACAGAATTTAAGCTTATTACCTTTTCTACATAATCCATAGGAATTGCATATATCTGATTATCAAGTTGAACCAATTGGGCTTTTATTATTGAGGAGGATAATGGAATAGTAATGTGTATTTCTCCATTTATGTCATCCTCACTACCTATTTCAACAGAAGCATTGGATGATTTTGCCATTCCATAGACTTCTTTAAAGCTGTCACGAGAATCCTTTGAGTCAGGTTCTTCTATCCATTTTTTCAATTCATCTTCTGAAAGATATGTAAGTGATATATAGTCATTACTAAGTTTCTGTGCTAATTTTTTTTGGTTAACTATTTTATTAAATCCACTGATGATAATTATAAGATTCGTTGAATCGTTTGATGCTGATATTTTTACTTTTTTTTCTTCTCCAGATTGTAAAGAATATAGTATATAGTCAATACAACCTTTAAGGATATTGTAAAGTTGTTCCTCGTTTGAACTGTCAAATTTTGAGTTGTCACCAATAAAATCAAACAAATTTGAATTATTAGCTAAATGATCTTTTAGTTTTGTATAAATTGACTTCATTGTAGATGTTTGAATATCCTTGATCACCTCTTGAATCATAGATACAATTTGAATTTCATTCCCAAGTATTCTTTTATGTTGGGAATCGATTACTTCATTTTGCATTTTTTCAATTCTTATTTTGTTGATAACAAGTTCTTCAAGCAAACTTAATAATTCATCCATTTTAGCTTTGTTAATATCCAATGATTAATCACCCCACTTTTGCAAGAGTTACAATTTCCGGATTAATAACATTAACAATTTCATTATTTAAGTCTATCAAACCAAGAATGTGTTTATTATTTATTTTAAGACTAATTGAATTTTCACTAGTAGATTGAATATCATTAACATCATCAACAAGAATTGCTACTTTGCTTTCATTTGATTGTATAACAATTATCTGAGATCTATCTGATGAAAGATCATCAGTACCTAACATTAGAAGCTTTTTAAGGTTTATTACAGGAATAATTTCATTGTTGTAGTTGAAAGCTCCTTCCAGGTAGGCTTGGGTACCGGGTATTTTTATGACATTTGTATGGTTCATAATTCTTTCAACATTTTCTGCAGGTATTGCCATAACCTGGTTGCTTACAGAAAATATCACAAAATTCTTCATAATTTTCCTCCTTTCGCCATTATTCTTTATTATATATGAATAATTTATGAATAGCAATATCGAATTATCAATAAATTATATAATTATATTTAATTAATCGTTTAATTATTTAGATTAAATTCCATTATTTTAATCTCTATATAAATTGGATACTTATTCAATTAAATATGAATACCAGCCCCATTAAAGGGAGCACCTAATTAAGAGTGGCTAATTGCCCAGG
>JARDZI010000143.1 GCA_029240935.1 Clostridiales bacterium | reverse complement strand
GATACTGAAACCTATAATGCTGGCTTTGCAAAGTGGGAAAAGGAACGTGCTGCTGCACTTAAGGCAGCTGAGAAAAAATAAAGCTTAAATTGTATTAATCCTAATAAGAGCAAGGATTATTTAGAATAATCCTTGCTCTTATACAATTTAGAATTAGTATTATCCTTTTTATGGAAATGTAAAGCAGGCATAAAGGCCTGCCACTACATTTGCTTGTGAAATCTATCTAAGGGGGAGGAGTTAGAAGCATGTTAAAATATTCATTAAGGCGATTACTTCAATCCATGCTTACATTATTTATTGTAATAACCGTAGTGTTTCTCCTAATGCGTTTATTGCCTGAAGAAGGATATTTCGGAGCAGGCTATGATAAACTTGATCCTATCCAAAGAGAAACAATTTTGAAAAACCTTGGACTAAGGGATCCTTTATATGTTCAATTAGGCAATTTTTATAAAAATATTGCAACAGGAAATCTTGGAACTTCAATTATATACAGACCTAAAGTTGCAGTAGCAGACATTATAAAAACAAAAATACCCTATTCTCTAAATTTTGGTCTTGCAGCCATGGTCATTTCACTTACAGCTGGAATATCCCTTGGAATTACAATGGCAAGGAGCAAGAGCAGGCTTTGGGATAAGGTTGGTACAGCATATATAGTATTTATTAATGCAGTACCTGCAGCAGTCTATTACTTGTTTATACAGCTCTATGTTACAGATATTTTAAAGCTGCCAATTCTGTTTAAACAGACTAGACCAATAAGCTGGATTTTACCAGTGGTATCCATGTCACTTGGAAGTATAGCAGGTTATGCAATGTGGATGCGACGTTATATGGTTGATGAATTGAATAAGGATTACATAAGGCTGGCCAAAGCTAAGGGGCTTAATAATAAAACAATTATGGTACACCATGTACTGCGTAATGCATTTGTTCCAATGGCTCAGTACCTGCCTGTATCTATTTTATTAACCATCTCAGGTTCTATCTATATTGAATCCTTATATTCAATACCAGGAATGGGTGGTTTACTAGTTGATGCCATTCAAAGGCAGGACAATCCACTGGTTCAAGCTCTAGTTCTCATATACGCATCATTAGGCATTATAGGCCTTTTAACTGGAGATATATTGATGGGAATATTCGATCCAAGAATTAAATTGACTAATCGTGGAGGTGCAAGATGATGGGTAGCACTACAAAGTTTGAAAGAGTTACAGACAGTATAAATAAGTCTCTGTTTACATTTGCTGAATATGACCCAAATGCTGCAGAGCGTACTGGCTATTCTAATTATTCATATTGGCGCTCCACCTGGCAGGTATTCTTGAAAAATAAACTAGCAACCTTCCTATTAGGTTTAATGCTAGTGGTGGTTCTTTTTACAGTAATTCAACCAATTCTCCCAAATCAAAAATCGCCTACACAAATATACAATGATGTGGAAACAGGACTACAGTTAAGAAATCATACTCCAGATTCGGAGTTCTGGTTTGGAACTAATTCAATAGGCCAGGATCTTTGGGCTCGTATATGGAGTGGTACACGTACCTCTCTTTTCATTGGTGTTATGGTAGGTCTGTGGGAAGCATTTTTCGGTATCATAGTAGGTGCCCTCTGGGGTTATGTTCCAAAATTAGATAGAATTCTTACTGAAATCTATAATGTATTTGATAATATACCAAGGACCATTGTATTGGTTCTATTGGCTTATATCCTCCGTCCCGGCCTATTCACAATGATTGTAGCCATGTGTGCCACAGGTTGGCTAGGTACTGCACTTTTTGTGAGAAACCAGATAATAATAATCCGTGATAGAGAATATAACCTAGCTTCAAGATGTCTTGGTACCCCAAGTAGAAGAATTATTACAAAAAACCTTCTTCCATACCTGGTTTCAGTAATAATGCTTAAAATGGCTCTGGCAATTCCAGCTGCCATTGGTTCTGAGGTATTTCTAACTTATATAGGCCTTGGTCTGCCACTTGAAATTCCATCCCTTGGTAATCTAATAAACGAAGGAAGAGTTATTATGATGGTTGCTTCTCTGAGGTACCAGTTGATATTTCCTGCAGTTGTGCTCTCCATAATAACCATTTCCTTTTATATTATGGGAAATACCTTTGCAGATTCAGCTGACCCAAGAAATCATGTCTAGGAGGTGGTACAATGCAGAATATATTAAATAAAAATGAAACTCAAGCAAATACAATAAACTATGAAGAACAAAAGGTCATTCTATCTGCAGTTGATGTTGAAATAAAATTTAACCTTCGTGGCCGCACCCTAACTGCAATAAGAGAAGCCTCTCTGGAGGTTTATGAGGGAGAAAGTCTTGCCATTGTAGGTGAATCCGGCTCTGGTAAATCTGTATTCACTAAATCCTTTATGGGTTTATTAGATAAAAATGGATGGGTAGATTTCGGAGACATCATGTATAAGGGTTTGAACCTGGCAAAGTTCAAGGATGAAAGGGATTGGCTTCAAATACGTGGCAAGGAAATTGCCATGGTATTTCAGGATCCAATGACCTCACTAAATCCCTTGAAAACAATTGGAAAGCAAATACAGGAAGCGGTAGAGCTTCATCAGAATATAAAGGGTGAGACTGCTAGGAATTTAGTTATTGAAATATTAAAGGATGTTGGAATAGAGGATGCTGAAAATCGTTATAAGCAATTTCCACATGAATTTTCAGGTGGTATGAGACAAAGGGTTGTTATTGCAATTTCTGTGGCTTGTAATCCTCATATTCTTATTTGTGATGAGCCAACCACAGCCCTTGATGTAACAATTCAAGCACAGATTCTACAGCTTTTAAAAAACCTGCAAATTAAATATAATTTAACTATTATATACATTACCCACGACCTGGGAGTTGTTGCAAAGGTTGCAGACAGAATTGCTGTTATGTATGCTGGGGACATAGTTGAGATAGGAACTGCTGAAGAAGTTTTCTATAATGCTCAGCACCCATATACCTGGGCTTTATTGTCCTCACTTCCTCAGCTGGGAGTTAAGGGTGAGCCACTATATTCCATTAAGGGTACTCCTCCAAATCTATTTAATGAAGTAAAAGGGGATGCATTTGCACCTCGTAATCCAAAAGCTTTGAAGGTTGACTTTGTAGAAAGACCTCCATATTTTCAAGTGAGTCCTACCCATAAGGCACGTACTTGGCTTCTTGATCCAAGAGCTCCAAAGGTAGAGCCACCGACCATCATTAAAATACTTCGTGAACAGTGGGGGTGTGAATAATATGGAACTTAAAGAAAGGGAAGTCCTGTTAGAAGTTAAAAACCTTAAGGTAGAGTTCGGAGAGAATAAAAAGAAACGTTTTACCGCTGTTAATGATGTAAGCTTTAAAATATATAAGGGTGAGACCTTTGGACTAGTTGGAGAGTCGGGCTCTGGTAAAACAACCATTGGAAGAGCCATAATACGTATTAATCCAACTACAGGAGGAGAAATATATTTTAAAGGTCAGAAGATAAATGGCAAAATATCTAAGGAATTGGACAGGGAAGTAACAAAAAAGATTCAAATGATATTCCAAGACCCAATGGCTTCATTAAACGAAAGGGCCAAGGTTGATTATATAGTATCAGAGGGGTTATATAACATTAAAAACTATAAAGATGAGAAGGAAAGAAAATCAATAGTAGAAAAGGCTCTTTTAGACGTTGGCCTTCTGCCTGAATTCTCCAGCCGTTTTCCCCATGAATTCTCTGGTGGACAGCGCCAGCGTATTGGAACTGCGAGGGTACGTGCCCAGGTGTTAAATCTACTTTCAGACCTTCAAAAGGAAAAGGGATTGACATATTTGTTTGTAGCTCATGATTTGGCTGTGGTACGGTTTATTACTGAGCGTTTGGCAGTAATACACAAGGGTAAAATTGTGGAGCTTGCTGAAACAGAAAAGCTATTTGCAAATCCACTACACCCATATACAAGAGCATTACTCTCAGCTATTCCACTTCCAGACCCAAGAGCTGCAAGGAAGAAAAAGCTTGAGATATATGATCCATCCTGTCACGATTATGAGAACAATCCTCCGACCTGGGTGGAGGTTGAGCCTGAGCACTTTGTATTAGGTAATGAGAAGGAGCTTGAAGATTATCGCAAGAGATTAGGGCTGTAGAATAGATTCCAGGAACATTAGATTATGGGATATTTTAAATCCAACTCATAACCTAATGTTCCTGGAATCCTTTTATTTTATCTGGTTACTATGATCAGCCCTCTTGAAGTCCAACTTCATGAAGAAAAACAAAAAAAATTTTCTATAATTATGTACAAAATCAGTTTATTTG
Organism: Clostridiales bacterium; assembly: GCA_029240935.1. GTDB lineage: Bacteria > Bacillota > Clostridia > Clostridiales > Caloramatoraceae > JARDZI01. The sequence goes on along the minus strand of JARDZI010000143.1, from coordinate 8,050 downwards.
CTGATTTTTTAATATTTAGCTGGACAAGTATTCAGAAATAACTAAAATATAATATAAGGAGGGATAAGAATGAAAATTATTATTGTAAATGATTATGAGGAAATGAGTAAAAAAGCTGCGAACATTATCTCAAGTCAGATTATACTTAATTCAAGCAGTGTTCTAGGCTTTGCTACTGGCGATACCCCCTTAGGTACATACAAGAAACTTGTTAATACCTATAATGAGGGTGATATTGATTTCGCGGAAATTAAAACCTTTAATCTTGATGAATATTATCATCTACCTAAGGATAACACTCAAAGCTATAATTTCTATATGACAGAAAATCTTTTTAAACAGGTTAATGTAAAACCACAAAACATCCATATTCCTAATGGCATGTGTGAAAGCATTGAGGAAGAATGCTTAAATTATGAAAATGCCATAGAACAAGCAGATGGAATAAATCTACAACTCCTGGGGATTGGCACAAATGGACATATCGGTTTCAACGAGCCTGATGTAAAATTTGAGGCTACTACACATTTAGTTCACCTGGACGAGGAAACTATACATGCAAATTCAAGATTCTTTGATTCCATAGAAGAAGTACCAACAAAAGCAATCAGTATGGGAATAAAAACAATAATGCAGGCTAAAAAAATAGTATTGTTAGCAAGTGGAATTGAAAAATCAGAGGCAATATATAATACTGTGAGAGGCCATATCACACCAGAAGTACCGGCTTCAGTTTTACAGCTCCATCCTGATGTGACAATCATAGTTGATAATAATGCTGCTTCCAGGCTGTGAGGTACTGTATATGAATAGATATGAAATATTATTACGCTTTGTTCTTTCAATATTTGTTGGAGGACTTATTGGATATGAAAGAGAATATCAAAATAGACCTGCTGGCTTTATCACACATATACTTGTATGTGTAGGCGCATCAATAATCGCCATGATTCAAATACTTATAATTGAAGATTCAATACATATGCTATTAATGCATCCAAATCTTGCAAATTCGCTTAAGGTAGATAGTGGCAGACTTGTTTCACAGGTTGTTTCTGGAGTAGGTTTCCTTGGCGCTGGTGCAATACTACATAACAAAGGCTCTGTTACAGGCCTAACAACTGCAGCGACTTTATGGGTAGTAGCATGTATTGGAATTGCAATAGGAATGGGTTACTACTTTCTAGGTATAACATCCGCTATTGGAGTTTTCTCCGTTCTTGTTGTATTAAGAAAAGTTAAATTCAAGATACAAAAGAAAGCTACAAGTAAACAAATGGAAAAACAAAATAATCTATAGAAAATTTTTTTTGGGGTTGATAGAAATAATATTTCATGATATTATGAATTTAAAGGTAACAAAATTTCACATTATCATGTTAAACATACTTACTATAGTTATCATAAGTATGATTTCAATCACTCTACTATGAAGGGATGTAGATGTCTATGAATATTGATCTTAGTAATCTAACTACAGAAAAAAGAAATCCGAATACTCTTCAAATTGACATAGTTTCAACTGAAGAAATGATAAAAATGATAAATGAGGAAGATAAAAAAGTAGCATATGCTGTTGAAAAACAAATTCATAATATTGCAAAAGCTGTAGATCTAATTGCAAATAAACTTGAGAAAGGAGGTAGATTAATATACTCAGGAGCAGGAACTAGCGGCAGATTAGGAATACTAGATGCTTCAGAATGTCCACCAACCTTTGGCACCCCAAAAGAATTAGTACAAGGAATAATTGCTGGAGGCTATGAGGCAGTTTTTAGTGCTGTAGAGGGTGCGGAAGATAATATATCGGAAAGTGCAGAAGACCTAAAAAAAATAAACCTTACTGATAAGGATGTACTTGTAGGAATAACTGCAAGTGGAAGAACTCCATATGTTCTTGGTGGAGCCAAATACGCAAATGAGATTGGTGCTGTGACTATTTCTGTTACAAATAACCCTGACTCTGAAATAGAAAAGTTAACTGATGTCTGCATCGCTGTTATAGTCGAAAGTGAAGCATTAACTGGCTCAACTAGAATGAAAGCAGGTACTGCTCAAAAAATGGTTCTAAATATGCTTTCAACAGGTGCAATGATAAAGCTGGGTAAGGTTTATGAAAATCTGATGGTGGATGTAGAAGCAACAAATCTAAAGCTAGCTGAGAGATGTAAAAATATTGTTGTCGAAGCAACCGTTGTAGACAAAACTATTGCTACAAGGTTTTTAGAAGAAACCAATTTTGATGTTAAGCTTGCAATATTTATGATAATGTCAGGACTTGATAAAAAAACAGCTGAAAAAACCCTTAATTCAAATAGGGGGCATATAAGGAAAGCTCTAAAATTATTAGGAAAAGTATAAAAGGAGGGTTCATATGTTTAAGAAAATTAAAAATAAGCTTTCACTTTTAGTATTACTAGTTTTAATATTAGCTACTAGTTTTACTGGATATACAGCAAATGGTAGTGTAAATGTTCTAGCTAGTACTCAACAGCCTGCAATAAGCCAAGTACAGACTGAATCCCAAATCAACCCTAGATTCCCTGAGGAGAAGCCCACAGACAGAATATATGCACAGGGCAGAAGAATATTTAAGGGGTATGCTAGACAAGGTAAAATAATTATAGAAAATCACGGTGTTAAATCAGCCTCTGTTTATATTAATGGCGAATCAGTATCAATCAAAAATGCATTCACAAACAAGGATGGGACGGTTACTATAGATATAAGCAAATACACAGTAAATGGAGATAATACCATAAAGGTTTTAAATGTAGAGCCTAAGGATACCTACATAAATATTTTTATTCCATATCCTACATTAACAGTTGGTAAACCTAAAGAGGTTGGTTTTTCAGAAAAGAAACTAGCTGAATTAGATAAGTTTATAAATGGCGAAGTAGAAAAAGGATTTCCTGGAGCAGTACTTCTTGTGCTGAAGGACGGTAAAATAATAAAAAATACTGCCTATGGGTATAAACTTAAATTTGATAAGGATAAACTACTTGATAAATTCGACCCTATGGATACAGATACATTATTTGATCTTGCATCTAACACAAAAATGTTTGCAACTAACTTAGCTATACAAAAGCTTGTCAGTGAAAAGAAAATTAACATTAATGATTTAGTTTGCAAATACATCCCAGGCTTTACTGGCGATACAAGAGAAAATATTAAAATTAAAGACCTATTAACTCATTCTGCGGGATTCGCAGACAGTATTAAGTTCTATTTACCAGATAATCCATATGGAGAAGGATTTTATTCAATTGATAGAGCAAAAACATTAAAGCTTTTAGAAAAAGCTCCACTTGAATACCCTACTGGAACTAAAACCATCTATAGTGATACAGATTATATGATATTAGGATATATAATAGAAAATATTACAGGTGTTAAATTAGATGAATATGTTGAGAAAAACATATATAAGCCCTTAGGACTAACACATACAGTATTTAACCCTTTAAAAAAAGGTTTTTCCAAAGAAGATTGTGCAGCAACAGAAACTATGGGCAATACAAGAGGAGGCTCAAGGACGTTTCCAAGTGTGAGGAATTACACGCTTCAAGGTGAGGTTCATGATGAGAAAGCATTCTACTCAATGGCTGGAGTTTCTGGTCATGCAGGATTATTTTCAACAGCTGAAGACATGGCAGTATTATGCCAAACCATTCTAAATCAGGGTGGATATGGTAACATTGAGATTGCAGATGAAGATGTCCTAGATCAATTTACTAAACCATCAGACAATGACATTACATTCGGTTTAGGATGGAACAGAGCAGGTAATACAGATAAGGTATGGCAATTTGGCCCATACGCAAGTAATACTGCAATTGGCCACACTGGATGGACAGGCACACTTACACAAATTGACCCAGAACATGACATGGCAATTATTCTTTTAACAAATAAAAAGCATTCAGTATGTAATAATGGCACCTTTGAAGGAGATGCATATGAAACAGGCAAATACGGAAGTATTATTTCTCTCGTATATGAAGCACTGTTAGAGAGGGAATAATTCTATAATTCAAAAGAATAAAAAGGGGGTAATGTAATGGCTAGCACAAAGTATATTGACATGAGTCAAAACATTTTAGAAAAGGTTGGGGGTAAAGAAAACGTTATATCTGTAACTCATTGTGCAACTAGGTTAAGGTTAGTTGTTAATGACAAAGCTGCTGTAAACAAAGAAGCTCTAAAAAAAGTTGATGGTGTAATGGGTATAGTAGAGCAAAGCGGTCAGCTTCAATTGATACTTGGTCCTGGAACAGCTGGAAAAGTAGCTGTTGAATTTGGGGCATTAACAGGCATCAAGGTAGGCATCGAGGATGAAGCTAAGGTAAGAAAAGAAGATCTTAAAGCAAAAAATAACACTCCATTCAAATTATTCTTAAGGCATATATCCAATATATTCATTCCATTGATTCCTGCATTTATCGGTTGTGGTGTACTCTATGGGTTATCAAAATTACTCTTTAATCTAGAATGGATAAATGAAAATACTTATAATATTTTATACGTAATAGGAAAATCAATATTTACATATATGAATATAATGGTTGGTATAAATGCAGCTAAAGAATTTGGTGGAAGCCCTGCATTAGGTGGTACTATAGCTGGTATTTTAAGTTCTTCTGGGCTTGCTAAAATAGTAATAGGTGGTAACAACCTTATTCCAGAAGAAGGCGGAATTATTGCTGTTTTAATAGCTGTAATATTAGGTGCATTGCTTGAAAAGAAACTTAGAAAAATAATGCCTTCTGTAATTGATTTAATTGCAACACCAACAATCGTTCTTTTGGTTATAGGTCTTGGCAGCTTATATATTTTCCACCCACTAGGAGCATTCTTATCAGGTGGACTTAGCTGGATAGTAACTACAATTGTTGAAAAAGGCGGAATACTTGCTGGAGCTGTTCTTTCAGGTACATTTTTACCATTAGTAATGACTGGCCTTCATAGGGTACTTACACCAGTTGAAGTAAGTTTATTAAAGGAAACAGGCTTTGACTTGATAAGACCTATTCTAGCAATGGCTGGAGCAGGTCAAGTAGGTGCTGGATTTGCAATTTACTTTAGAACAAAGAATAAGAGACTTAGGAAAATGCTTATTGGCTCAATACCAGTTGGTATATTAGGCGTTGGTGAACCTCTAATGTTTGGTGTAACTCTACCACTTGGCAAGCCTTTCTTAACTGCTTGCTTAGGCTCAGTAATTGGAGGTGCCTATATTTCATTAACAAAGGTAGCATCAATAGGTATAGGATTGTCCGGATTACCTCTGTCCTTATTAATACCTTCTGATAAGCTTATACACTATTTAATAGGTACTTTGTTAGCATATGCAGGTGGCTTTGCATTAACATACTTCACAAAGTGGGATGATACGGTTATTGAGGATGCAGAAATACAAGAAAACAATGTACTAAACGAAGTTCTTAGCATTAAATAATAAATACACTTCGGAGGTATTGTCATGAAATTTGATTTTCATATTCACTCAGTTTTTTCTGATGGTAGCTCAAAAATTGAAGAAATTTTTAAATTAGCGCAGAAAGCTTCTCTTTCTGCGCTTGCTATCACTGACCATGATACTACATTAGGTCTTAAGACTGTAGATGTATTCAGCAAGAAACTTAAAATTCCATTTGTACCTGCTGTTGAATTTACAGCAGTTGAAAATGGAATTAAATTTCATATATTAGGCTATAATATAGATTTTGAATCCCATGAGTTAATGGAATATTCTGAACACCTACTTGAACACTTGAATAACATATCAAAAGAGCAGATTAAAATAATACAGGCAAATGGAATTGAAATTGAAGAGAGGGACTTTTTTAATGAAGGTCAAGGAGGCCCATTATATAGAGCAAAGCTTCTTAAAACTCTGACTAAATACGGATATTTGAAGGAAGAAGAAATAATGAGCTCTCTAAAAACCTTTTTTGGTAAAGGTGCTCCCTGCTATATAGAAGATACCTTTAAATATTATGACTTTGAGCAGGCATGTAAGGTGATAAAAAGAAATGGTGGTCTCCCAGTATTAGCTCATCCTGGTAAAATTAAAAAAAAGGATGAGTCTTTATACAACAGCTTAATAAATAGTGATCTTCTTGATGGATTAGAAGTATATCATCTTGATAATAACCCTGAGGTTCAAAAACAGTTAATGGAGATAGTAAATAGAAAGAACATAATATTCACAGGTGGTTCAGACTATCATGGGGATTATAATAAGCTAAAAACTCCTATATGCGGTATATGGATGCCTGAAGAAATTTATGATAATCTACAACCATATATTCGAAATAAGTAGTTTAAATTTTTGTATATCCTTTTTTAAATAATTAATTGAAGTACAGGAGGACTCAAATATGCTAAATCTATTTAAGAAGAACTCTATACTAAATATTATGTCCCCATTAACTGGAGAAGTTATAGACATATCACAGGTATCCGATGAAGTGTTTTCCCAAAAAATGTTAGGGGATGGAATTGCTATTAATCCAACCCATGGAACAGTTGTATCTCCATGTAGTGGAAAAGTAATTCTAGTTTTTCCTACCAATCATGCCATTGGAATTAAAACTAATGATGGAATAGAGATATTAATACACTTAGGATTAGATACTGTTGAGTTAGAAGGCAAAGGCTTTAAACGTCTAGTTAATGAAGGAGCTAAGGTTAAGTTAGGAGATAAACTCATAGAAATGGATATGGACTACTTAAAAGAAAATGCTAAATCACTTGTTACTCCTATTGTTATAACTAATAGTGATAAAGTTAAAAGTATTGAAAAATTCTTTGGCAATGCTAAATGCGCTCAAGATCTGGTCATGGAAATAAGAAAAGCATAAAACAGATGTTATACTACCTTCGAAATATACATGAAAACTTGGATTATGTATATTTAAGGAACTGGAACGGATTTAAGAGATGTATCAAAAGGAATTTTATGTGATACTATATTAAACATTTGTGTGGGATGATATAATAGTTATGTGATTATTATAAGGGTTGGAGGTCTATTGATGAGCAGTATAACTAGAATAAATAATTTAAAAAATGATTTTTCAAGTTCCGAAAGTAAAATAGCAGACTTCATAATAAAAAACACAGATATGGTTTATAATCTTACTGCATCAGAGCTTTCAAGTCTCACTGATACCAGTCCTGCAAGTATAATCAGATTTTCACAGAAGCTTGGATATGAGGGTTTCAAAGAACTAAAAATTTCTCTAGCAAAGGAAATGCCCAAGAAGGATATTGACGAAGATAAAATATATGAAAAAATCACTATCCATGATTCACTAAGTGAAATTATAAATAAAATCGCAGTCGGACATATAAATGCTATAAAAAATACAATTAAGCTTATAGATGAAAAAGTTATAATGGATGCAGTAGAAGCTATAAGCTCAGCAAGAAGAATAAATATTTATGGGGTTGGGGGTTCTTCTCTAGTTGCCCAGGACCTTCAATATAAGCTAGTTAGAATAGATATGCCTGCATACATATACCTGGACAATCATCTTCAACTTGTTTCTGCTGCTAACATAACAAGCAAGGATGTTGCTATTGCATTTTCTCATAGTGGCAAAACTATTGAAACCTATCGAGCCTTGGAAATTTCAAAACAAAGAGGTGCAAAAACCATCTCAATAACTAAGTTTGGTGAAAACCCAATAAGTAACGTTGCTGATATAAAAATATACACCACTGAGGTTGAAAAAACCCTTAGAATGGGAGCAATTGCTTCAAGAATAGCACAGCTTACAATTGTTGATATTCTATTCATAGGAATAGTAAAAAGTAACTTTTCTAATATTCCAGAATACATACAGCAGACCAGTGATATACTTAAAGAGTTTAAGATTAATAAATAACTCACTACAATTTATCTTTGTGACTGCTTCATCTTGGTTAATCATAAGAGATTGGACTATAGAAACAGTGATGGCAGTATGGAGAATTTTTTTCCATACTGCCATTCTTTATAACCTCTTCTCAGGTGGCTGTCAATGGTTGATAACAC
>JARDZI010000142.1 GCA_029240935.1 Clostridiales bacterium | reverse complement strand
CTGGAATTCTACCAACTTTTCTAAATAGGGTTTAAATAGGCTAAAGTCAGAATTGTTCTTTGCCTCTTCCCATTTAGCCTCTGCTTCTGAGGTTAGAACTACATACTCTCTATATCTATTCTCCGGTATTTTCTTGGTTTTCTCATAGTTCTTTCTCACATTCTCAATCATGGAGCTTGTAATCCTATCAAGGTCTTTCACTCCTGAAAAATATTCTAAAAACTCTTTAACCTTATCTGAGGTTTCAAGCTTATAGGCTTCAGTTGACAAATACCCCACAACCTCTGATCTATATGGTATTCCCTTTTTAGGTATTCCAACCCTCATATCCCAATATAAAACTCCAAGAGCACTGTTTAAATACTCAAGCTTAGTTAGGTATTCTTTAAATTCCTGGATTTTTTCTTGTACAATCTTATCCATTTTGCTTCCCCCTTATTTAATTTCCTATGCATTATGATTTCATTGCATCCTATGCTTGCCTGTAGCGTCTGCTGCCCACAGCAGACAGGGTATCTGTGGGTTATTAGAATTCCATCAATGTATGTTATTTCTACCATAAATACCGATACCCCGGTTCGCTGTGTAACAGGGAACGCTACAACAGGCGAATCCACAGGCCGGGAACCCACAATCAGAGAATCCCACAATCAGTGAACCCACCAGCTGAGAACCTCATATGCAACTGAACTCCACAAATATTCTTACATACTCTTTACTAGCTCATAAAGGGTTCTTACTCCTACTCCAGTTGCACCCTTTGTTGAATAGTTTAAATCCTTATCAGAGCCTGCGGTTCCAGCTATATCCATGTGTATCCACGGCTTCCCTTGGACAAACTCTCCAACGAATAGTCCCCCTGTTATAGTTCCAGCAAGTCTTCCACCAGAGTTTTTAAGATCAGCAATATCAGACTTTATAAGTTCTCTATATTCTTCAAAGCTTGGAAGCTTCCAAACCTTTTCTCCTGTTCTTCTAGAAACCTCTTCAAGCATTGAGTAAAATTCATCATTATTAGTTATAACTGCAGTGGTTGTTATTCCTAGGGCAACTCCCGCAGCACCAGTTAGAGTGGCAATATCAACTATCCTTTTTGCCCCTTCCATTTCAACAGCATAATACACTGCATCTGCAAGTGTAAGCCTTCCCTCTGCATCTGTGCTCTTTATTTCTATTGTTTTTCCTGCCATGGAGCCAATTACATCTCCATTCTTATATGCTCCACCTGATACCATATTTTCACAGGCAGCAACAATTCCCACCACATTAGTCTTTAGCTTCATACTAGCTATTGCCTTCATGGCTCCAATCACAGCAGCAGAGCCTGCCATGTCACTTTTCATATTTACCATGCCCTCCAGGGACTTTAGAGCATATCCACCGCTGTCATAGGTTAATCCCTTTCCAACAAGTCCAATTATCTCTTCTCTGTTTTCCCTATTTCCAAAATACCTCATAACTATTAACCTTGGAGGATTATTAGAGGCCTTTCCAACCTCCCAGAAGGCCTTCATTCCAAGCTCCTGTATTTTTATCTCATCAATTATCTCAACCTCAAAACCACTTATCTTTCCTGTATTTTTAGCTCTATTAGCCAGTTCAACAGGAGTTAGAGTATTTGCAGGTTCATTTACCATGTCCCTTGCAAGGGTTGTAGCTTCAGCTAATACAAAACCTTCCTCAAGCCCATTTGCTAAATCCTCAGTAACACCATCACAAGCATTAATAAGCATAATTTCCTTTATTGTTGAAACCTTCTTTTCAGATTTGTAAATCTCAAAGCTGTAATCTGCCAGGACTGCTCCTTCTGCAACAGCTCTAGCTGCTTCCTTAGGGCATATGTCATTCCCAAATTTATTACCTACTGGATATAAACCAATAGAAGTTGCCTTTAGCTTCTTACATTCCCTCAGCATCCTTCCAGAAGCTTTTCTTATTTTCTCAATTGTAAGCTCCTCTTCCTTTCCAAGACCTACAAGAATAATGTTTTTAGGGTTAATATCCCTTGCCAGCCTAAAGCTTTGTATTTCACCATCCTTTCCTGTAAAAACCTCTTCCTTAACTAAATGAGCTGTCATCTTTAATATATCCACATTAAAATCCTTCAGCTCCATGGCAACATTAAATTCTTCATGGGCTCCAAGTACTAATGTGTCAATAAGACCTTCATACTCAAATTTGTTAATAACTTTGAAATTCATTATAATACCCCCCTTTATTTACATAATAAACTCTTCTGTAAACCCCTCTTTTGATGTCTACAGTTCTAGCATAATTTTATTTTTATTTGTTACATTTTTTTTTATAAATCCTATTATTTCTATTCAACAAATATGTGCAAACTCCTTCCATGGGATGGTATAATAATACTATATTATAAAAATAATATCCCTTAAGGAGGCATAAATATGCTTAAAGATATAATTCAAAAAAACAGAAGCTACAGAAGATTTTATGAAGATCATGTAATAGATGAAGCAGTCCTAAGAGAGCTTATTGAACTTGCTAGGCTTTCACCCTCAGGTAGTAATCTTCAACCATTAAAGTATATATTATCCTATAGTCCTGAAAAAAACGAGCAGATTTTCCCTCAGCTTGGGTGGGCTGGATATCTTAAGGATTGGCCAGGTCCAGAGGTTGGTGAAAGACCCTCTGCATACATAATTATTTTAGGTGATAAAAACATAAGTAATTCATTTGATAAGGATCTTGGAATTGCTGGTCAAAGCATATTACTTGGAGCAACAGAAAAAGGACTTGGAGGATGTATGCTTGGAAATGTTAAAAGACAAGAGCTGCGTAAAATTCTAAATATACCTGAACAATATGAAATACTCCTAGTTATTGCCCTTGGGAAACCAAAGGAAAATGTAATAATTGAAACAGTTGGGCCTGAAGGAGATGTAAAATACTGGCATGATGATGAAAGAAATCATCATGTACCAAAGAGAATACTCGAGGATATAATTATTGGGTCCTAGGTGAAAATGCTGCTATAAAAAGGTGAATTGTCAAAATATATTTCCCGGGAAAATACAATGATTCTACAAATATATAGTACATAAGCTTACTTTCTATGCTAGACTTTACAGCATTCTTAAAAAGCATTGAAGGTAAGCTTATTCAATGTAATATCTATAGAAATATTTTTATTTGAAAAATGCTGTAGAATAAGTATAATAGAGTGTAAAATATTGTTTAACAATTGAGGAGATAATATGGAATCAAAAAAGGTATTGGAGATTGCAATTGATGCAGGTCAACTGCTTCTGATTAGTGGTGGCGAAGCATATAGAGTAGAGGAAACAATAGAAAAGATATGTGGCTCCTATGGTTTGAAATGTGAGTGTCTAACCATTGCTACAGGTATACTTGTTTCTATAATTGACAAAGATGATGAGAAGGTCACCTCACTCAAACGAATTAAGCAAAGGAGTGTTGACTTACACAAAATTGAGCTTATCAACTCATTTTCAAGGGAGCTTCAAGAAAACCCTCTGGAGTATGAACAGGCTAAAGCTAAATTAAAGCAAATAGAGAATGCACCAATATTTAGCTTCAAAGTAAGACTCTTTTGTGCGGCAATGTCTTCCTTTGTCTATACATTGTTTTTTAATGGTACTATTTATGATGCAATAGTTTCAGCATTTATTGGTCTTGGGATATATATTATCCTAGATAAAATTTCTAAACTAGGCTTTTTTCAGTTCTTTCAATTTTTCTTTTCAGGTTTTATAATTGGAGGAATTAGCATAATAGTTGAAGCTCTCCTTCCATTTGTAAACAAAAATAATGTTATTGCAGGAGCAATTATGATATTAACACCTGGAGTTGCAATTACAAATGGTATTAAGGATACTCTCTATGGAGATTTTATATCAGGAATCGCCAAGCTAGGAGAAGCTATATTAATAATAAGTGCAATAGGCGCAGGCATAGGTACTGCTCTATCCCTTGGACTAGGAGTGAGATTATGATAAAACAGATTATTTTGGCATTTTTCGGTAGTGTCTTTCTTGTAGTTTTATTTAACATTGATAGAAAGAAGCTTTTATGGGCAGGCCTTTGTGGTTCCCTTGGATGGATAGTATATCTGTTGGTATTTGAATATACCTCAAGCGCTACTATGTCTTCATTTGCAGGCTCCTTTGTTGTAGGTCTATACAGTGAGTTTATGGCTAAAAGATTTAAAACTCCAGCCTCAGAATTCTCAATACCTGGCATATTTCCATTGGTCCCCGGGCTTACTGCATTTAATGCAGTTAAATACCTGGTTGAGAAAAACAACGCAGAGGCTCTAGCCGCAGTAATGCAGACTATATCTGTTGGAGGCGCCATAGGCTTTGGTATAATGTTATCTACTACAACAGTTAGGTTTATGCTAAAAATATTTTCCTCGAATAAACTATCAGATTAAACATGCTAAGGTGACCCTATAATTAAATTTATGTCATAGGAAGTTGGATAATCCTGTTGATAGCTTGCACTATCATTGATAGGAATGCCTTTCCTGTCATACTGAACGTAGTGAAGGATATTAGTACTAATATCCTTCACTACGTTCAGTATGACAAGCACAAATTATAGCTTTTTAGTAATTCTTAGGCACCTTTTCATTTGTGTCAACATTACTCAATGCAGAATTTAAATATGGTCTTCTCATTGTATTTCTCACCAGGCTTTAAAATCCCATCATTTAAGCCAGGGTAGTTTATTCCATTAGGCTCATACTGTGTTTCAAGGCATATAGCATAGTGCATATCTCCGATTACTCCACCCTTTAGCAGTTCATTTTTCGGATAATTATATGTGTACACAACAACAGAAGGATAGGTTGTATAAACCTTCAATACCCTTCCACAGTTTTTATCACTTAATATAATCCCAGGCTTATTAATATCCCTATTGTTTAATATCCATGGGTGGTCATATCCATTTGCAGAATGGTTCTTTAAATATGATGAGTTTATATCCTGTCCAATAAGCTTAGGTTTTGTAAAATCCATAGGTGTTTCCTTTACACCTTTTACATCCACACCAATCATGTCTTCATCAAGCTCTATGAACCTGTCTCCATCAATAAACAATTCTTCCTCAGTTATTGGCTTCTTGTAATTTCCTGATAAATTGAAGTATGAGTGATTTGTCATATTTAATAGGGTTGCCTTATCCGTTTCCCCCTTATATTCTAACTTTAGTTCATTTTTATTATTTAATGTATATGTAACTTCTACCTGGACCTTCCCTGGGTATCCCTCTTCCATGTCAGGACTAGTGGTGGAAAAGCATACTCCCACTTCATTATCATTCTGGAAGGTTTCAAATCCCCAGTTCTTAAAGCTAAACCCCTCCACTCCACCATGAAGATTGGTAATCCCCTTTTCATTCTTATTTAATGCGTAATTCCTTCCATCAAGTACGAATTGTCCATGGCCTATTCTTCCTGAGGTTCTTCCACATATCATTCCAAAGTAGGTGGAACATTTATTATACTCCTCTATGTTTTCATAGGTCAGTACAATGTTTTCGACCTTTCCATCCCTGTCAGGCATTAATAATTCCAATATAGCAGCCCCATAACTCATTAGCCTGACAGAAATATTGTTGTTGTTCTCCAGTAGAATTATTGAAACCTCCTGAGCATTTATACTGCTAGTTTTTTCAATCAAAGCCTTCATATAGTCACATCCTTTTATAAATTTATACTCTCTGTTAAAAATAAAATTGCAGGTGAACACTGTTTGCCCTTACATTGAGCTACTTTTGGGATATAGACAGTAGTTACCGACTAATCTCATTCATATTCTAAAACGACTTCATCATTACTTACAGTAATATTATACCATCTATCATTATATAGCAGCCTGAATTTAACCCTTTCCCATCCTTCAGGCAGTGCTGGTTTCAGTTTAATATCCTCATCAACCATCAGATTATTCAATCCACAAAATCCATAAATGACCGCCTGCCATATACCTCCACAGTTAGCAATATGAATCCCCTCTGCAGCACCATAATCATATAAATCAATACCCAAAGACCTTTTGAAAAATTCATATGCTAAATCCCTGTCTTCCATTTGGGAATATACAATAGAATGTATTATATATGACAAGGATGAATCATGTGTTGTAATCGGTTCATAGTAATCCATGCAGTTTTTTACCATCTCATTATCAAAATCCCTATTAAACAGCCATAAAAGTCCAATTACATCTGCTTGCTTTAATGCCTTTGAACGGTAATTCTTTTCCTGGGATATAAACTGACCAAATGGCTTGCTTCTATCAATCCATACCTTATCAAAATCCAAATCAACAAATCCTTCAAAGTCCTCACACTGCCATATGAAATGCTTGTCATTATCAATTGGCATATTAAGTTTATTCATAACCCTATTCATCATTTCAAGCTCTTCTTCTGAGATCTTTAAGTTGAGAGACTTATTAATATATAATTCCTCATCTTCATTTTTAATCATTTTCAAAGTCTCTAGGGTTCTTTTCAATGCATGCTTTACCATATAGTTGGTAAAAGCATTATTATTGGTAAATGCTAGATACTCATCAGGTCCCATTACTCCCCTAATAGAATAGGTTCCATCCTTTTCTATGTCTGCCCTACTAATCCAAAATCTGCTTATTTCATACATTACATCAATAAAATAATTAAACAATGTATCCTTATCCCCTGTTACCCTGTAATAATGCCACATTGCATAAACTATATCTGCACTGATATGAATCTCCAAGTCCTTATACTGCCAATTTGAACACTGTTCCTTACCACTAATAGAGGACTCCCATGGATACTTTGCTCCCGAGTAGCCATAGGACTTTGCATTTTGTTTAGCAGCCTCAAGAGTATTGTATCTAAACATGAGTAAATTCTTAGCAGCAGCAGGGTTTGTATATAGATAAAATGGTAGTAAATATATTTCCGTATCCCAGAAATAATGGCCAAAATATGCTTCACCTGCAGCACCCTTTGCATCTATAGCCACCCTGTCATTTCCTTCATTAACAGATCTCAATAGGTGATATATGGAAAACCTTACTGCTAATTGGGATCTGTCATCCCCCTGTATTTCAACATCAGAAATATCCCATCTTTTTTTCCATTCATCCACATGTTCACCATATAACTTATCCACATCATCAACAGCCTTTTTCAACTCAAGCCCTGCATCATCAATAAAATTCGGGTTCCCCATGACATCTGTAATTCTTAAGTTTCCCAGGGTTTCCTTGTCCATATTGGTTTTAATGACGCTAATTTTGGTGATAACTATTTCTTGTCCTTTTCTAATATTTATAATCCCATTATGAATAACTCTATCCTTTATAATTTGAAATTCCTCTTTTACACCACTGGTCACTAGTAGTCTGGACATCATTATAATTTCATCCTCTAAGTCTGTCTTAACATAACACTCTATAATTCCATTATTATGTGAAACTTCTTTAACAACGAAATGATTATAACCATTTGTGGTAACATCACCTTCTATAAAGGATTGTATTTTTAATCTAACCTCGGACTCAATGGACTTTACCCTAAGCTGCTGGACTATAATATTTTTTCTAGCCATACTTATGTATCTCAAAAAGTTCAATTCTATTTTCTTACCATTTATTAGCCATTTCATCCTTCTTGACAATGCACCAGTTTTTAAGTCCAGTTCTCTATTGTAGTTATCATGATCTGATTCTTCCATATCAAATCTGCTATCATCTATATAAATGTTTAAGCCTAATATATATGGAAGATTAACCATCTCTTCATTTAAGATTGGATGATTCCCAACTACTCCAGGAACAAACACACCCCATTTGCTCTTTGGGTGCATTTGTTTTTCAAGTGTAACATTAGCAGGCATTCTCCAGTACCTGTCATTTTGGGTTGCATCCGATAAGTCCTCCTCAAAGGAACCCCTTATGGATAAATAACCATTACCCTGGGTAAACAGTCCTTCATAGTTTTTATTTAGCTTCTCATTATAGGCCTCTTCACATATTTTCCAGGTATTCATACCCATACAATCACCCCTAAGGTTTAGTAAAATAATTAATAATGTTATCTAGTAGCTTTATGCTAAGTACATTTTCTTCAAAGCTTCGAGCTTGGGAGCCCTGTCCTCCTTGAACCCTTAGTGAAGTTACAATGGTTCTACCACTCCCCTTGGAATATTCGAACATATACTCTGAAGCATGAAATCTTCGCCCATCATATCTTGACATAATAGGGCTATACTTTCCTATCATATCTTCCAGCTCTAGTTTATCAAAGGAGGTATCACACCCAAGGCTAAAAAACTGCAGCCCAGCATAATCCTTATGTTTAAGGTTATCTACTATAGGATGCTTGTGTACCTTTCTAATACCTTCTCTCCAAAAAGGTAGCTCCTTATATGGGAAGAACCCATGTCCTTGCTGTATATAGAAAACCTTCCAACCCTTCTCCATTAACTTTTCAACTTCCTCATCATAATATGAGGTTACCAAAATACCACATTGGCATCCTAGTTCTCTGATTGAATTTATTCTTATTATATTGAAGTATTTTTCAGTACCTAAAAGGTAGCTTCCATTATCTAATAAATAAACAGGAGTATGGTTTTTAACCTCAGGGTAAACCCATATATTCCAGTCGTTAGCTGTCAGCACCCTATTATTATTTGTTAAGGCTACAGATAAT
>JARDZI010000141.1 GCA_029240935.1 Clostridiales bacterium | reverse complement strand
TTTCCTATCCGCCATCACATTGTACTAGCTGCGGAACAAGGATTAAACCCTATGACCTTTTCCCTGTCTTCAGCTATATATTTCTTAGTGGAAGGTGCAGAAGCTGTGGTGTGAAGATATCAATAAGATACCCATTTGTTGAATTTCTTGTCGGGCTGTTGTTTTTAGCACTATATATAACATATGGTGTCTCATTTGAACTTTTAAAATTTATGATACTAATTCCATTTATAATAGTTATTGGGTTAATTGATTTGGAAACCACAGATGTATATTTTAAAACAACACTTTCAGGCAGCTTAGCAGGTTTAATACTGCTTTTCATTGGCTATTATTTAGGACTTGGATTTTGGAAATACATATTTGGAGCATTACTTGGAGCAGGAATTATTACATTAATTGTTATTCTTACTAGGGGAATGGGCTGGGGAGATGTGGAAATATGCTTGCTATGTGGTATTTATTTAGGACTGAGACTAACCCTGCTTATGCTGTTTATCTCATTTGTACTTGGAGGGGTAATAGGTTTACTACTTATAATTCTTAAGAAAAAATCATCTAAGGATTATATACCCTTTGGACCATTTATAACACTTGCTGCTCTATTTTGTATATTTTTTGGCGAGAAACTTATAAGCTGGTATTTCTCTCTGTTTTAAATTAAAACAAAAAAACTGTGCCGATTTCTTTGAGTACCATTATTTTTATATGGAAAAGAGCAAATAATTCAAACTTGTGTTATAACATTAACAATTCGATTTGGTAAAGTATTAATGTGACAGCTCAAAAAATAACGGAAATAATTTATTTTTTTTATTTTTTGAAAAAAATTATGCAAAATTGTTCAAAAATCTTCTATAAATTTCAATAATCTGTTATAATGAATTTGAAGAAACTGTTATTTTTTTAACTTTACATTTTTAGTGATGGTCCAATAATAAAATTAATCAGTATTGTATGTGACCAGACCTTATATATACTCAAATCAGTTAAAAACTTAACAATTGGAGGGGGAGAAAAACTGTGGAAAAAGAAAAGAAATGTTGCTGCAACTGTGGTGAAAAAGATGACAGAATAGAACAAGTGAAAGAAACCATTGAAAGTAATAAAGAAACAAAGGGAGCCCTAATACCTGTATTGCATAAGATACAGCATTTGTATGGCTTCCTCCCAGAGGATGTTTTACATCTTGTCTCAGAGGGATTAGATGTTCCTATGACTGAGATTTATGGGGTTGCTACTTTCTATCATTTCTTCTCATTAGAACCAAAGGGAGAGCATATTATAAGAGTTTGTCTTGGAACTGCATGTTATGTTAAGGGATCCCAACTACTTATTGATAAGCTTAGCCAGATACTTGGGATTGAGGTTGGTAATACAACAGAAGATCGTAAATTTACTCTTGAAGCAACAAGATGTATTGGTGCATGTGGACTAGCTCCTGCAATGATGATAGGAGAAAAAGTATATGGGAGACTTACACCGGATGATATTCCAAATATTCTTGAAGAATATAAATAGGCTATAGTTTATTATATGGGAGGGAATTGAATGAAAACAATACAAGAGCTTGAGGAAATAAGAAAGTTGACAATAGATAGAGTTAATCAAAGAATGGATAGAACAACCACAAGAGTTGTTGTAGGAATGGCAACCTGCGGTATTGCAGCAGGAGCAAGACCGGTTTTAGTTTCTATTATGGATACGGTAAAGGAAATGGATTTAAAGGATGTTGTTGTGGCTCAAACAGGATGTATTGGAGTTTGCAGATTAGAGCCTATTGTTGAAGTAATTAAACCAGGGGAAGAAAAGGTTACTTATATTAAAATGACTCCAGAAAAGGCAAAAAGAGTTGTTAAGGAACATGTTCTTGGAGGAAAGATTGTTGAAGAATATGTTATGCATATAATTGATGGAAAAGTTTTAAACGATTATACAGTTCAGAAAGACTGATGGGAGGGTTAAAAATGGCATTTTATCGTTCACAGGTTTTAGTTTGTGGTGGTACTGGGTGTACTTCATCTGGTTCTAATGACATTCTTCATGCATTTAAAAAAGAAATCTCAAAGCATGGACTGGAAAATGAAATAGAAATTGTTAGAACAGGCTGTTTCGGTCTTTGTGAACTTGGACCAGTTGTTATAGTATATCCTGAGGGAGCTTTTTATAGTAGAGTAAAAGCAGAAGATATTCCTGAATTAGTTGAAGAACATCTAGTAAAGGGAAGAGTTCTTAAAAGATTAGTTTACCATGAAGCAATAGAAGAGGATAGAGTAAAATCATTAAATAATGTTGATTTTTATAAAAAACAGTTAAGAATAGCACTTAATAACTGTGGGGTTATTGACCCTGAAAACATTGATGAATATCTTGCATCTGATGGATACAAAGGTCTTGAGAAGGTTCTAACTCAAATGACTCCTAAGGATGTTATTGATACAATGAAAAAATCAGGATTAAGGGGCAGAGGTGGCGGAGGATTCCCAACTGGTTTGAAGTGGGAATTTGCTGCAAATCAAAACAATGAACAAAAGTACATCGTTTGTAATGCAGATGAAGGTGACCCAGGTGCATTTATGGATCGTTCAGTACTTGAAGGAGATCCACATGTAATTATTGAGGCAATGGCTATAGGAGGATATGCAATAGGAGCTAATGAAGGATATATATATATCAGAGCTGAGTATCCTATAGCAGTTCATAGACTTGAAATAGCAATTAACCAAGCAAGAGAATATGGATTACTTGGTAAAGATATATTAGGAACAGGCTTTGACTTTAATATATTTGTAAGACTTGGTGCAGGTGCATTTGTTTGCGGCGAGGAAACAGCTCTAATGCAATCAATTGAAGGCAAAAGAGGTATGCCTACTCCAAAGCCGCCTTTCCCAGCAGTAAGTGGATTATGGGGAAAACCAACAGTAATCAATAATGTTGAAACCTATGCAAATATTCCACAAATAATACTAAAGGGAGCAGAATGGTTCTCAAGTATAGGAACAGAAAAAAGTAAGGGAACAAAGGTATTTGCGTTAGGTGGAAAGATTACAAATACTGGTCTTGTTGAAGTCCCAATGGGGATAACACTAAGAGAAGTTATATACGAAATAGGTGGAGGAATTCCAAATAATAAAAAGTTCAAGGCAGTTCAGACTGGTGGACCATCTGGTGGTTGTATTACAGCTGAAAATCTTGATGCCCATATAGATTATGATACATTAGTATCACTTGGCTCAATGATGGGCTCAGGTGGGATGATAGTTATGGATGAAGATAACTGTATGGTTGACGTTGCAAGGTTCTATCTTGATTTTATTAAGGATGAATCCTGTGGTAAGTGTACTCCTTGTAGAGTAGGAACAAAGAGACTTCTTGAAATATTACAAAAGATTTGTGCCGGGAAGGGAACTATGGAGGACTTGGATAAACTAGAAGCCCTTGCATACCAAATAAAGTCTGCATCACTTTGTGGTCTTGGACAAACTGCTCCTAACCCAGTTATTTCAACACTAAAATATTTCAGAGATGAGTATATAGCACATGTTGTAGATAAGAAGTGCCCAGCTGGAGTATGTAAAGGACTTACAAAATACACTATCATGGTAGACAAATGTAAGGGCTGCAGCATATGTGCAAAGAACTGTCCTGTAAGTGCTATAAGTGGAAAGGTTAAGGAACCATTCAATATAGATCAGGATAAATGTATAAAATGTGGATTGTGTATTGGAAAATGTCCATTTAAAGCAATAATTAAGAAATAATATTGGGGATAAGGAGTGAAGGAAATGGAAATGGTTAAGTTAACTATAGATGGTCTTGAACTTGAAGTCCCAAAGGGAACCACGGTTCTTGAAGCAGCAAGAAGGGTAGGCATTAATATTCCAAGTCTATGCTATCTGAAGGATGTTAATTGTTCATCAAGCTGTAGAGTGTGTGTTGTGGAAGTTGGACCAAGGCTGATAGCTTCATGTACACTTGCAGCTGAAAATGGAATGAATATAAAGACAAATACACCAAAGGTTAGAGAAGCAAGAAGAACAGTTGTAGAGCTACTCCTTTCAAATCATAAAAGAGAGTGTACAACATGTTCAAGAAGTGAGAATTGTGAACTTCAAAGTATTTCGAGGGAGTTGAATATTAGGGACATTAGATTTGAAGGTGAAAAAATAAAGGCAGATGTGGATGATTCTTCGACATCTGTTGTTAGGGATCAGGAAAAGTGTATATTATGTGGAAGATGTATAGGTGCATGTGGAAATATTCAAACTGTACATGCAATAGACTTTGCAAAAAGAGGCTTTAATACAATAGTATCTCCTGCATACCAAAAACCACTTTCTGAATCAGTATGCATAAACTGTGGGCAGTGTATTATAGCATGTCCAGTAGGTGCACTTACTGAAAAGGAAAGCATAAGTGATGTTTGGAAGGCACTAAATGACCCTAATAAATATGTGGTTGTTCAAACAGCACCTGCTGTTAGAGTTGCATTAGGTGAGGAATTTGGACTTCCAATTGGTTCAAGAGTTACTGGCAGAATGGTTACTGCCTTAAGAAAGCTTGGCTTTAATAATGTATTTGATACAGATTTTGCAGCTGACTTAACAATAATGGAAGAGGGAACTGAATTATTAAAGAGACTTAATAATGGTGGTACACTACCTTTAATGACCTCCTGCTGCCCAGGTTGGGTTAAGTTTGTTGAGCATAACTATCCTAACATGCTTGATAACCTTTCAACCTGCAAGTCCCCACATGAAATGGAAGGGGCAGTTATAAAATCATACTTTGCAAAAAAGATTGGTGTTGATCCTAATAATATTGTTGTTGTTTCAATTATGCCATGTGTTGCAAAGAAGTTTGAAAACCAAAGAGAAGAGCTTTCAAATGAAAATCTTCAGGATGTTGATATAGTATTGACCACAAGAGAACTAGGACAGATGATTAAGGAAGCTGGAATTGACTTTGTTAATCTAAAGAATGAGGAGTTTGATAATCCACTAGGTGAGTCAACTGGAGCAGCTGTTATATTTGGAGCTACTGGTGGAGTTGCAGAAGCTGCACTTAGAACCGTATTCGAATTAACAGCAGGAAAGGAACTTGATACAATTGACTATACTGTTGCTAGAGGACTTGATGGCATAAAAGAAGCTAGAATTGAATTACCAAACGGTGTAGTAGTAAATACAGCAATTGCACATGGTCTTGGAAATGCAAGAAAGCTTATGGATATGATTGCAAACGGAGAAAAGGACCTACAGTTCATAGAGGTTATGGCTTGTCCAGGCGGATGTGTTAATGGTGGAGGACAGCCAATTGTAAATTCAAAGATGAAGGAAGAAATCGATATAAAAGCTGAAAGAGCAAAGTCAATATATGATGAGGACAAGGAATTGCCTATTAGAAAGTCACATAAAAATCCATATATTAAGCAGATATATGATGAATTCCTTGGAGAACCTAACGGTCATTTAAGCCATGAATTGCTTCACACTCATTATGTAAAAAGAAACAGATATTAATATGTACACAATGTAAAAATAATAATAATTGTGTTTGTTAACTTGCCCTGTCATTCTGAACCTAGTGAAGAATCTTTAAGCTCCTTCACTAGGTTTAGGATGACAGGGCACTTGTTTTTATGTAGAAACATATTTTATTAGTTTTAGCAACCACTTATATCCTATCTGTTATAAATATTAAGTAATTCAATATGGATATTTTAATTTTTAATAATTCTGAGAGTAGTCCAATAAGCTTAGGGTCATTTTTCTTAATCATTTCAGAATAAGTGGTAATATCATTTAAAAACATGGTGATTACCTGATCTCTTGTAAAATCCATGGGTTTTGGTTCTTCCAGCTCTATATTAAAGCCTGTATTAGAAAAGAGCTTAATTAAAGCATATAAATACTTACCATGCTCTAGGGCAGTTTTCTCAAGTTCTGGAACCCTGCTTTTTAACATAAATAATATATTATTTGTTATCCTCTCCTTTTTTATTAAAATAGATAGGGTATTCATTACTTCAGCTTCCATACTAAACCTCCAATAAACTTCATTATAATAAAGGTATGATTTATTTTGTAAATTTAGAATATCATTTGATTCAGATAAAATAGTTCGAAATAGATTAAATGTTTATAATATGCAGAACTTGAATTAATATGCCTTATATGATAAGATTAAAAAGCTATAATGACATTGGAGGAATACAGATGTTCAACTTGGAACCAGCAGATTATGTACTTATTAATGATGGATTATTTGATGTGCTAAATAAAAGGAAAAATCTAATGGTGTATGAGGGGATAAAGGATGGCCTTAAAGCGGGCATAAAAAATAAATATTGTTACTCTAGTCCATATGATCCACTTGAATTTGTAATACTTGATATTTATAATAAACCTGTTATAAAAAATATTGAGAATAAAAAAGTTGAAATATTTGGCATAATGAGTATAATAAAAGAGGAAGTTAAAAATGCAATAAAAGAGTTTGATACTATTTATGGGAATGTTTGTATAGAAAATATTCTTATCAGAGGAATTAAAAAGAACGAGGTAAGGTTGAATATTAATAGAATTGGTATTCAAGATTTGATTGGTGCAGTATTATATTTTGAGGATTACTTTTGTAAAAAATGCAACCTTAAGGGAGCATATGAATGATAAAAGCACTTCTTTATAATGGAAGCGCTTTTTTAATGATGATTTTAATGACTTTATGTATTAAATATTATGGTTCACAGCAAAATAGGAAAAGAGAGAAATATTAATATTGGTGCAAAAACAGGTTTTTAAAATAAAGAAAATAATAGTAAAGAAATAAAGGAGTGTTTAAATGAAAACATTTGAAGAATTAGGGTTAAGTGAAAAAGTATTAAAAACAATTGAAGGCATTGGTTATGAAGAGCCAACTAGGATACAGGAGGAGGTTATACCTGTATTGCTTGAGGGAAAAGATGTAATCGCCCAAGCACAAACAGGAACTGGAAAAACAGCAGCCTTTGGGATGCCACTTATTGATTTGTTAAAAGAGGAAGATGGGCTTCAAGCATTAATACTGCTTCCTACTAGGGAACTTGCAATTCAGGTAGCAGGGGAAATGAGAAAATTTGCTAAATTTAAAAGATTAAAAGAAGTTGCTATCTACGGTGGACAGCCAATTGACAGACAAATAAGAACATTAAAGATGGGAGTAAACATTGTAGTGGGTACTCCTGGAAGGATATTAGATCACTTAAATAGAAGAACTTTAAACTTGAGCAAAATAAAGTATGTAATACTGGATGAAGCAGATGAAATGCTTGATATGGGTTTTATTGAGGATATTGAATCTATTCTAAAGGGAGTAAATGAAGATAGGCAGACTATGCTTTTTTCTGCAACTATGCCAGCTCAAATAAAGGCTATAGCAAAAAAACACATGAAAAGCCCAGTGAATATTTCTGTTATGCCAAAGGAAGTTACAGTAAGCACTGTAAAACAATATTATTTAAATGTAACGGAAGGTAACAAATTGGATACATTTACTAAGATATTGGATGCTTCTGATATACAGAGTGGACTTGTATTCTGCAGAACTAAGAAAAGTGTTGATGAATTGGTGGAAAGCTTACAAGCTCTTGGCTATTCAGTAGAAGGAATTCATGGTGATTATAATCAAACTCATAGATTAAATGCTATTAGTAAATTTAAGGATGGTGTTATTGATTTCTTAATAGCAACAGATGTGGCAGCAAGGGGACTTGATATTGAAAATATATCACATGTATTTAACTATCATATTCCAGAGAATGCAGAAGCATATGTACATAGAATTGGAAGAACTGGAAGAGCGGGTAGAACTGGTGTTGCTATAACCTTAGTACAGCCAAGAGAATTTAAATTATTAAAAATGATTGAGCAATATACGAAAAGTAAAATGGTACCTATGGCAATGCCAAAGATTAAGGATGTGTATGAAAGCAGGGTTAACAAGTTTAAGAAGCTAATAACTGATACTATTAGTGAAGGCAAGTTTGGAGAGTATTCAGTGATTGTTGAACAACTTGCAGAGGAAAATGATGTAATGGAGGTTTGCGCAGCAGCATTAAAGCTAGTTTTCGAGAAGGAATTTAAGGTTGGACTTAATGACTTAAAGGAAATGAAGGAAGAAGCTCATACAAACCAATCCTACAGATTGTTTTTAAATGTTGGAAGAGAGCATAATGTAACTAAAAAGGACATAATAAAGTTACTTACATCTGTAAAAGGAATAGCAGGTAATGACATTTTCGATATAGATACATTTAATGGTTTTACATTTGTAAATGTAAATGAGGAAGCAGGAAGAAAGCTTATTAACACAAAACTTAATGTTAAAATTAATGGTAAGAAAGTTAATATTGCTTTAGCAAAAAATAAATAAAAAATTATTATATTTTTAAAAGAGAGCTCAATAATTGAGTTTTCTTTTTTTTACCTTACTAAAATTATTTAGCCTGTATTAAAAAAATATATTATGTCAATAATCTAAATGTATTTTAGTATAAGGTGGTGCTTTAAATGACTGAAAAAGAGAAATTACTGATGTTTGAAAAGTACATGAGGGATAAAAATTATTCTGAAGAAAGAATAAGGTATAATCTAATGGTTGTGGAATGCTTAATTTCCCAAGTTCTTATTGTTTTTGAACAAGGGCTAGAAAGCATAGATACATACAGCTTTGAGGAATTCACTGATATGACAAAAACCATTGATGAAAAACTTGG
>JARDZI010000140.1 GCA_029240935.1 Clostridiales bacterium | reverse complement strand
GGGGATATTATTAATGCCTGTAACCAGGCACCAGGTAGTTCATATAAATGAAGCATTAAGGGCAAAAGTAAGAGCAAATAAGTAAATGATAATGATTATAATTATCATTTACAAAAATATAATGATATGATATTATATAAACAGGCTGGCTGGTACGTAGTATGAAAATACTACTATTATACAAGGAGGAATTAAATTGGCTAGACCTATGGGTCCACGATTTAAAGTAGCAAGAAGATTAGGGGTAAATGTATTTAACCATGCTAAAGCATTAAAGAGGGGGATAAAGAAACCTCACTCAAACCTTTCAGAGTATGGGAAGCAGCTTGTTGAAAAGCAAAAGCTAAAGGCATATTATGGGGTAATGGAAAAGCAATTCAGAAGATATATTCAAGAGGCACAAAGGTCTAAGGATAAGCCTGGTGAAGTATTGGTACAAAACCTTGAAAGAAGGCTAGACAACATAGTGTACAAGCTTAGTTTTGGCTCCACATTAAGACAGGCAAGACAGATGGTAACACATGGTCACATTAGGGTAAATGGCAAGAAGATTGATATACCATCCTATAGTGTAAACCTTGGAGATGAAATAAGCCTGAGAGAAAAATCAAGAAAGAATGAATTGTTTACTGAGAATTTTAATTCTCTAATGCTAGGGGTTAATTACCTTGAAAAGAATGAAGAAGAGTTTTCGGGAAAAATGATAAAGATACCTTATATAGATGAAATACCTGTGGATGTAACAGTATCAAGAATCATAGAATTTTACTCCAGATAAAATGATGGCATATGCCATCTTTTTTATATAAGAGGAAATCACTAAGGAATTAATTTTTATGATATAATTGGACAAGTAGTAAATATTTACATAACCAGTCTGCTATAAAATAAGTTTAGCTCAATAAGTAAGTATTCTAGCAGGAGGTGCAATATGGGGAATAAGGTTTTGCCCGAGAGCATTCAAGGCATTTTGAACCTTGACTTAATCAGGAAAATGAGATTTAGAGATGACAGGAAGGAAATGTATTTAAATACAAATGCATTATCAAATGATGAAATAATTGAACTAAGGCGAATGGCGTCAGAAAGATTTGCTCAGAGGATAAGTTATGAAAAATGGGAGAGAAAATTTGGGATTATTCAATTTTAATTACACAGATAGTATCTAGTATGGTTTAGTTAGAATAATATATTTACATATTATAAACTTGGGCAACATGAGAATTCACATGCCTTAATAAACTTAATTAATTTGATATATTTAAAAAATTGAGGTGATTAGAAATGGGAAACACAAACACAAACACAAACAGAAATACAATAATTAATGTTTTAAAGAACAGGTTTATTGATATAGACCAAGTATATGCATATTGGCTAGAAGGTGCAGATAGCTTAAATGCAGTTGATGAATACTCTGATATAGATATATGGTTGGATGTGGAAGATGGGTATGAGGATATGGTTTTTAAAATTGCTGAAGAGGAATTTAATAAACTTGGTAAATTAGATTTTAATTTTAGGCTAAACCACAATCATCCGAAAATACGTCAAAACTACTATCATATTGAAGGGACAAGTGAGTACCTAATAATTGATTTTTGTATTCAATGTCATAGCAGAGATAAGGATGAGGTCAAGTATGTTGAAGGAGATATACTTGAGTTTCCAAAGGTAATATTTGATAAGGCTAATATTATTACAATTCTTAAAGAGGATAGGGAGATTGATTTAGATATAATAAAGAACTGTATAAATGAGATAAGAGGTAAATACATGCAGCATTCAAGGGTTATTAAGTATGTTGAGAGAAATAATTATCCTGAAGCATTTATTTATTATCTTAAATATGTTGCAGACCCTCTTGTAGAGTTGATAAGACTTAAATATACTCCAAAGTACCACTATCTCCATATGATACACATATCCAATCATATACCAAAGGAAGATGTTAGCATGCTCGAAGGCTATTACAAGATCTCTTCATTGAAGGATATACGAAACAACACAATAAGAGCTAGAGAAGCTTGTAAAAAATTGATTGATGAGATAGAAGTAATTTATAAATTAGGCTCTGTTTAAGAAAGATGTTGAAATTCAATAATTCTATTGTAGCGTCAGCTGCCTACAGCTGACCGCTCTCTCGGGGGTGAAAGGATTTTTTGTTCCAAATACGGGTTTTCCCTGGCTAATGATGCCCTGGTCAGCCGTTGGCGGCTGACGCTACAAGGGTTTCAATATCAACACTAATCTTTAACATAGCCATAAATTAAAGTGACATGTAATCTATAGAAGAATGTTAAAGGTTAGCATAGGGGGCATTTAAATGGAATTTTATAGAGCAAGTGAAGATGAGCTGGAATTTATTAAATATGAAAGAAGCTTTATTCATAACACTGCTTTAGTTGCAAGTGAGGAAAAGAAGGTTATTGGCATATTAGAATATGACATTAAAAATATTGAAGAGGCTGAAATAATATATTTTAATATGGTACAAGCTTGTGACAGTGATATCCTTATAAAAGGATTTATTGATGAAATAGCCTATTGGAATCCAAATTTAAAAAGGATTACTTATAAAAAGGAAAATAATTTTATTGAGGAAGATGCCTTGATAAAGGCGGGGTTTTTAAAGAATGGTCCATGGTCAATAAATATGAATAACCCTGTAGAAGCTTTTAGAATAGATATTGAAAAAATAACACCGGAGCAGCTAACTGTAGATAAGGAAAAATTGAACAGAGTCAACTCTTGGATAGAGAAACCTGAGGATGTTGTTATTTGCTGTGTTAGGATTAGAAATAAGGTTGTATCAATTGATGGGCATTCCAGATTGGTTACAGCATATAACAAAGGTTTTAGGTATGTGTATGCTTATATTGAAGCCGATAATGATAATATAGAGTTTTATAAAACCTGTATGGATTGGTGCGAGGAGCAGGGTATTTATACAATTAAGGATTTATCTAGCAGGGTGGTAACACCAGAGGAACATGAAAGACTCTGGATTAGTAGATGTCAGGGATATTTGAAGGAGAACCAAAAGCAATAGATTAAAATTTCGGGGGGATTATGGTGTATTATCAGGATAATGAAATTATTATAAGGGATATTTGTAATGAAGATGTTATAAGCCTTTTTTCATGGAATATAGATAGGGAAATAAATAGACATGACCCGAAGCCCCTGCCCCATTTAAGTGCAGAGCTACTTTAGGAATGTACTGATTACAGCAAAAGATTTGACAATGAAATAATGAATGAAAATGTTGATGATAGAAAATATAAATATTTTATTATTACTGATAAAGAAAACCAACCAATAGGTTTTGTCAATTTCTTCAGTGTTGATAGGATTAAAAAACAGGGTGAAATGGGCGTTGTTATAGGTGACAAAAGATATTGGAGAAAAGGAATTGCTTATAGAGGTGTAGATACAGCAATAGATTATATATTTAATAATCTTGATATTGATAGAATCTACATAGAAACAGGAGAAACAAATATAAGTGCACTAAAATTATTCGAGAAGCTTGGATTTAATAAATGTGGAGAATATTTGGAAGATAATGATTTTAAGTTCATTGTTATGGAGAAAATAAAAATAAGCTAGGAGGGGTGTATTAATGAAAACAATACATAATTCTAATGTCATCTATAGCTTTAAACCAAATATGACACCTATTGAAACTGTGGAGTCAGGCGAGGTTTTCAAGGTAATGACAAACGATTGTTTCTTTCAACAAATAACAAGTGAGGATATGGTTTTAAATAGTATTGATCATTCTACCCTTAATCCTGCAACTGGACCCATATTTATTAGCGGAGCAGAACCAGGAGACCTACTTAGGGTTAAGATTTTAAGCATAAACATTGCTGACCATGGTATTTCAATGATAGCACCTGGTGAAGGAGTGCTAGCAGAGAAAGCTAAGAATTCAGTTGTTAAGATTATTCCTATAAAGGATAGGTGCTGTCACATAAATGGGCTAGATATACCAATAAACCCAATGATAGGGGTTATTGGTGTTGCACCGGGGGATGGAGAATGGGGAACTGATAGCCCATGGAAACATGGAGGTAATATGGATACAAAGGACATATGTGAAGGGACAACTATATATTTTCCAGTGAGACAGGTTGGAGGGCTTTTAGCATTAGGGGATTTACATGCAATAATGGGTGATGGAGAAATATGCTTTACTGGCCTAGAGGTGCAAGGAGAAGTAATACTTATGATTGAGATAATAAAGCATAAGGCTGTTACTTGGCCGATACTGGAAACTTCATATGCAACTATGGTTATTGCCTCAGGTGAAACAATTGATGATGCTATAAAAGCAGCTACTGACCAGGCTGTGGAGCATTTAGCAAGTGGACTTGAGATTTCCTGGGAAGAAGCATATATGTTGGCAAGCCTTACAGTTGATATAAGAATAAGCCAGGTAGTTGATCCTAAAAAAACAGTTAGAGCAGTTATTCCTAAATTGATTCTAAATACTGATAAATTAATTAGAAGCATTAAAGGATTTTAATAATCAACTTTCAGATGTGTAATTGGCAAAATCAATGAGAAGGGGATTAATAATGGATAAAGTATTTAAGACCTATTATTCTTCACCAATTGGAATTGTAGAGATTACTGGTACCAAAGAAGGTGTTACATCTATTATATTTGCTGAAGGTGAAGCAATAACCGATGGAGTACCTGATGTATTAAAGGATGCATATAATCAGCTTGATGAATATTTTAAAGGGAAGAGAAAGGTTTTTGATCTAAGATTATCTCTAGGTGGTACAGAATTTCAAAGAAAGGTATGGATGGAACTGATGAATATTCCAAGTGGTGAAGTCCTTACCTATAGAGATATTGCTAACAAACTGGGAAATAGCAATGCAGTTAGAGCAGTGGGAAATGCCAATGGAAAAAATCCAATAAGCATAGTAGTTCCCTGCCACAGAGTCATAGGCAGTAATGGAAAGCTGACAGGATATGCAGGTGGACTTGAAAGAAAAGCCTGGCTTTTAAAACATGAGAAGGATATGATGAGAAACGTGTAGTTTTATTACTATGCGTTTTTTATATTGAATCTAAGGATGCTAAAACAACTAGGATAGTCATAGGAATGCATAAAAGTTGGAACTTACTATTTAATCTAATTGGAACAATTTTGTATCCGTTGATATCTATTAAGTGAGGTGAATAAAACATGAAAAAATTGCTTCTTCTTTTTATTATTAGCTACTGAAAGATAGTTTAAACTGAGTAGGGGGATTTTATATGGATATAAAACCGGTTAAAAAGTATAAGAGTCCTAAGTATCCTATTAAGCAGGCGGTGCGCAATAATCCAGAACTTCTAAAGCTAGTACCTGAGAGATGGAAAAAAAGTTTATATGTTAATGCTGCGCTTTCTTCTCTACTAATATTTACACTAACCTCCTGTAGAGAAGGAGAAGTATCAGGAAAAAGTCAAACTGAAAAGAATGCTCTTGTTGCACCAGTATTTGATCATGCTAACGGAAGAGGCAGCTTTGGATGCATGTCAATTTCACCTCCATCCTTTCTTTCAGAGGAGGAAGCTTTTCAAGTAATTCAGGAGGAAGGGAAAAAGTTTGGCATTAGCTTTGAAAAAGAAGGACTGAACATTGAAAATGTGAGTATACCTGAAACCAAGTATTTTCTAAAGCCTGAAGAACAGGTAGAAGGCAATAAAAGTTACAAAGACAATGGTGGAGTTATTGATAGTTCAAAAACAGGTGATTTAAAACTAGATGGTTATGATAGTGTAAAAAAAATAGGCTATGAATTTGTTTCTAGGGAAGATTATGATAACTGGAAGGTGGAAGAAGGTATTTACTCCTCAGTTCAGGACTTTGACTTCTTATCAACTGCAAACCTATTAAGAGATGGTCTTCTGAAGAATAATGGGGAAGCTTCCATAGGAGTATTTTATAATCCAATGGTCAACCTTTCAAGGGAAGAATTAAGGATTGAAGATGAGGATAGGGACTGGGAGGCATTGGACGCAAAGGTTAAGAGCATGGGAGAGGATGAACTTAGAAAACAGGTAAAGGATTTTCTTGAGTGGCTAAAGGCTCAGGGAATAATGTAGGTGAAGCCGTGCATTATACATTACATTTAACAAACAACTGTAATATGGAGTGTAAATATTGTTATGTGGATGATAATAATATACAGGTTATGAGTTTTGATACTGCAAAGAAGGCAGTTGATCTAGCTTCTAAAAACTCAAAGGATTCCATTGGGATTATATTCTTTGGTGGAGAACCACTTCTTCATAGAGATTTAATATATGAAACTGTTGAATATTGCAAATGGAAGGATAAACAGTCACAGGGGATGTTTCACTTTAAAATTACAACCAATGGAATGCTTTTGGATGAAGAGTTTATGAATTTTTCAGCCAAGGAAAATATTTTTATTGCTTTAAGCCATGATGGAATTAAAGAAGCACATGATAGCTATCGTATAGATAGGAATAACATCGGAACCTTTGATACTCTTTCAGATAAGTTAAATATGCTTATCTCAAGGAGACCTTATGCCCCAGTACTTATGGTTGTAAATCCAGATACTGCAGAATTTTTAGCCAGGTCAGTTGAGTATCTATATAGTAAGGGTTTTAGATATATAATAAGCTCGTTAAATTATGCAGCAAATTGGACTGATAGGGATATGGAGGTTTTAAAAAGTCAATATGAGATGCTTGGACAGTTTTACTTTGAAAAAACCATTGCAGAGGATAAGTTCTATTTAAGCCCCTTTGAGGTTAAGATAAGCTCCCATATAAGTGGGGATTCCTATTGCCATGAGCGCTGCGAGCTTGGGAAAAAACAAATATCAGTTGCACCTGATGGGTTACTTTACCCATGTGTTCAGTTTGTTGGAGAAAAGGATTTTTCTATAGGTAATGTAAATACAGGAATTGATAGGGAGAGACAAGAGACAATATATTCATCCAATGAAGAGGAAAAAGTGAGCTGTCAAACTTGTTCTATAAGAAAACGCTGCAATCACTACTGCGGCTGCATGAACAAGCAGTCCACAGGAAGCATA
The DNA here is from genome assembly GCA_029240935.1 of Clostridiales bacterium. Lineage (GTDB taxonomy): Bacteria > Bacillota > Clostridia > Clostridiales > Caloramatoraceae > JARDZI01. The sequence goes on along the minus strand of JARDZI010000140.1, from coordinate 1,744 downwards.
AATAAAGTATCGCCAATTCAATGCAGCCATGAAAGACTACTTCTTCCAATTGCAGATAGATTGGCAGAAAAGTTATATAAGAAAAAAAGTGCCATGTTTATTCAAAAGCATTATAATGATATGTTTCCTATGCTGTCGCTGATTGAGGATAGTGGGAAAAGAAAATTATAGATATTTTAGTGAGATGCAGGAGTTTTCATAGTATATATAGAATTTATTACCAACCTTAATATAGAAATATAGGTTGGTTTTGTTTTAGGAAGGGAGTAAACAAGATATGAAAAATTATGAATTTGATGCAGAAATAAAAAAACATGGTTCAATAGATGGTGCCTATATTGAATTTCCTTATGATGTAGGGAAAGAATTTGGAGTAAAGGGTCAGGTAAAGGTTAAGGCAACATTTGATGGATGCCAGTATAGAGGTTCCCTTGCAAAAATGGATCAAGGTTGTCATTTGCTCGGAATAACTAAAAAGATAAGAAGCGAAATTAATAAACAGCCAGGAGATTTTGTTCATGTGGTTATTACGAAGGATGATGAGGAAAGAATAGTTGAAATACCTGAGGATTTCCAGAAGCAACTTGATGAAAATGAAAAGGCAAAAGTTTTTTATAAGACTTTATCCTATTCAAATCAGAAGAAATTCGTGGATTGGGTTTCAAGTGCAAAAAAACTGGAGACAAGAGAAAAAAGGATCGAAGAGGCTATAGAAATGTTGGCTGAGGGAGTTAAAAGAAATTAAATAATTTAAAACTAAGTAGAATCATTTTTGATGTAGACTCACTATGGAAATTTGATATCTATTAGTTGAAATAGAACATTGTAAAGTATTATCACTAATAGCTAGGCACTTAAAATATATTTTTAAAGTATTTCAAGAAGAATGTTTATTACTGTCGCAAATAAGTTAATGGAGGAAATATGAAGGGATTAGATATTTCTAGAGGATACTATCAGGATATAATCAAGCCAATCATAAAAGAGCATATGCCTTATTTAAAGAACAAGTATTGTGCAGCATTGATTGGCTGGGGATCAGATGTATTAGGGAATGATGATGAATTATCGGCTGACCATGAATGGGGACCAAGATGTATTATTTTTATTCCTGAAGAGTTACGAGAGAAAAAGAATAGTATTTACGATGTTCTAAACACTAATATACCTGATGAATATAAAGGATTCACAACAAGATTTAAAATTGAAAATTGGATAAGAATTCCGGACAAAGAAGGAAATGTTCATATTGAAGTAACTACCTGTAGGGAATACCTCGAAGAGAATATTGGAATGCATATGCCATCAGATGATATAGATTGGTTATGTATACCAGAGAATAAACTGTTGGAGTTTACTAGAGGAGAAATTTTTTATGATGGGTTCAATGAATTAAAAAAGTTACGAGAATTCTATAGGTACTATCCAGAGGATGTTTGGAAATTTAGATTGGCATATGCCTGGCAGTCTCTAGGATGGAATATTGATTTAATTGGATTAACTTATAAGAGGAAAGATATCCTTTCTGCAAGACACTGCCTAAGCATTACATTGCATAGATTGATGAAAATAATTTTTTTATTAAACAGGACCTATTGCCCTTCTTATTTAAAATGGCTTCATAGAGAATTTTATAAACTCCCTAATTTGTCAAATGAACTTGGAGGTATTATTGAAGAATGTTATACTGAAAAAGATTTTAATCTTGTAATCCAGAAGATTAAACTGATATGTAATCGTCTAA
>JARDZI010000139.1 GCA_029240935.1 Clostridiales bacterium | reverse complement strand
TACTGATTAATATATACCCTATCCTTATTTTGAGCATATATATATTGGGAAACACATGGTATAAACCTGGCAATATTAGTTGGGCAGCAGGAGGTCTTAAACCATTCCTGTCTTCTTTTATGCCCTCCCTCTGTGGCGGTTAATCCATTTGACTCCAATGGATTAACATAGAAAAATTTATCTCCACTAAGTGAAACCCCTGATAATACTCCATTATACAATTCTCTTTCAACTATATCAGCAAACTTTCCATCCTCATGTAGTAAATTCATCCTTTGATTAAAAAATACCATTCCAATTGCAGCACAGGTTTCTGAATAGGCTGAAGCGTTAGGCAAATCAAAATCAACTGTAAAGCCTTCATTATCACAACTTGACCCTATTCCGCCTGTAACATACATATTTCTATAAACAATGTTCTCCCATATCTTCTCAAGTGCCACTATATATTCCTTATTATTGAAATATTTTGCTACATCAGCCATGCCAGTATACATATACATTGCTCTTACAGCATGTCCGCATACAAATGACTGTTTCTCCACTGGAAGATGATCTTGATGGTACTCACGCTTATAAAATAATTCATCTTTATTTAAATATGGTCTGCCCTGGCTTACATAGTAATCATGTCCTCTTTCTGACAGCAGCCATAATGCAAAATTCAAATATCTTGTATCATGCTCCAATTCGTATAGCTTTACAAGGGCTAATTCTGGCTCCTGATGTCCCTCTACCCAGTGTTTTTTCCCAGGTCCAAATGTATTCATCCAACATTCAACCATTCTTTTAGCTATATTTAAGAGCATATCCTTGCCAGTGGCATAATAATATGCAATTGCTGCTTCAATCATGTGTCCGCCATTATACATTTCATGACGGTCCATATCAGTCCATCTTAAGCCCTTCTTTTCAGGGTCTATTGTATAAAAAGTCATCAGATATCCATCAGCCCACTGTGCAGAGAAAATGGCATTTATAATCCTATCTACCTTTTCTTCAAGGCCGCTATCCTCATATTGCATTATAGAATATGCTGCGCCCTCTATCGCTTTATATACATCTGAATCATCATAGAAACGCCCTTGAAATTTTAATTCATCAGGCAGTGGTTTATCAATTCCCATTTGTAGATATTTCCCTGAATTAATGAAGTTGTCTACACGGCCTGTTTCAAAACACCTATCAATCACTGTATGAATTGTAACCCTATGATGTGTATTTAATACACGATTCCAAAATGGAGAATCGATTTTAACATCCTTAAAGGGTACTGAAGTACAAATATTCATGCTGCTCTTAACTTCTTCCAACCGGTTCACCTCCTAGACTTAGCTTAACTTGAATTTATTTTTTTCCATTTCCACTTTTCCATGGGAAAAGGGACACTCTAAGCTTGGCACAACCATATGGTATTAGTTCAATATCCTCTTCCTCTGTATCACCTACAATTGGAGATACTGGCAGCTCTCCTGCAGAATTGTTCTCAATTTCCCAATTATGAACCCTAAATGCCTTAGCCCTTATCCTTACGGGGGCATGACCATGACTAAATGCTTGCTTTGTACTAACCCCAAATTCTTCAACAACCATTTCTTTATCAATATTTAATGCATAGTTCCATGGTGATTCTGGATATACCTCATAATATTTATATTGGTTGATTCCTCTTTCAAGCTCATGCCAGGATTCCTTAATATTCAATCCGAATACCAGTGGACCTCTCTCTACACTTACACTATTGTTATACCAGCCATGCTTTACAATAACAGACATTTCAAAGCTTATCTCCACCCTGTCATTATTGCTAAAAACTCTATTAATAACAGCCCAATTTCCATTTACTCCATGCTCTACTACTTTACCGTTTATAAGCAACTTACATTTGCTGCACCACTCTGGTATACGTAAATTAAACTTAAAGGATTGGTTTTCCTCCATATAAAATAAGAAGCTTACATCGCCTTTAAATGGGTACTCGGTTTTTGATACAATCCTTATCTTCTTAGAAGCTATTTCAATATCTGCTTCTATTGGCATATAAACCGTAGCAAATATTTCTTCTTCTCCTAGCATGAATGCATTTTTTGTAAACTTTGGCCACCCCTGATGCATATTTGCTAGACAGCATCCAAAGTTTGGCTCAAATCCAAATAAATTTGAATCATCTTCGTTGTTATACCAGTTACGTTTAGCATTGGATACAAGAACCTGGTTTGCCTGTTGATCATATTGATGCGCTTTAAAATCCTCACTAATTGTAGCCGGCAAAGCATTATATGTTACTCTTTCAATTAGATCTCCAAACATTGGATCTCCTGTTGCCTCCAGTAAAAGCTGAAGGGAGAACATGTACTCAACAACAGAGCACAGCTCAGTTCCCTGGGTTGGATTAACTCCACTAAGATGTTCATCTCCTGCAAATACTCCTGCAACCTGACCATGATATTTATATAAATCATCAAGTCCCTTATATACAGCATCTAAATATTTCTTATCTCCAGTTGCTCTATAATTCATCAATGGTTGTTTTACTCCCATTGCAACATTTACAATGTGAGTATAATGATACTGCATTATGTTATATAACGAGGTTCTTGTAGTATTAGCCATTATACTATCCCATTTATAATAATAATTAGTTGGCCTTGTAAATGGGAATTCTTCAAACATATCTGTCCAATGAAGTGTCTGCCCATTAACCTTGTTTAATAGTTGGAGCAAAAAACTGTCATTGTTTATATCATATAGCCAAAGAATAGCATATGATAAATCTCCTCCACGAGCCTCTGCCCAACTACTCATTTTAAACTTATCCAATTGAGCTAGACAAAACCTAAAGTACCTAGTCATAAATGGTATTACTCTTGAATCCTTTGTTGCTTCATAGAAGCTTATAAACACCTTCAACATTACAAATTTTGGCCAGAAAAGTGGTTCATCAAACTCTGAGGTCCTATATGTTGGACCAAAATCCCCATTAGGTCTTTGGCTTTTCAAACTCCACTCAATCCATTTTTCTGCTTTTTTAATACCCTTATTATCCTTAAGAAGGTATGATAGAGGTACTAGTCCATCAAGCCAGTAAGGGGGTCTTTCCCAACTGTTATCAGTACCTCCTATCCAATCTGAATATATACCAACTGAACCCCAATATTCATCAAGGGTTCTAGTGATTCCATCATTCTGCAATTCTAATTGATTCTTTAGCCACCCTGATGGGCTTAGTGATGAATATTCTAAAGTCTTAAGTTTGTTTTTTAATGCCTTTTTCATATTCAAACCTCCATCTTATACACCTTTACTTCCAGTTTTAGCAATTGAACCTATAAACTGTTTCTGGAAAATCATAAATATTATTATTAGTGGTAATGTGGAAATTATTGCTGTTGCCATTTGTACTGATGGAGTTGCAGTATATCTTCCACCCATCATTACAGTCATTCCCTGTGACAGCATATACATCGGCATTTTACTTATCAACAACTTAGGCCATAAATATGAACCCCAAGAGCCCATGAAAATAAGAATCCCTGCTGACAACAAGGGTGCTTTTGACAATGGAAGTACCATTTTAAAGAAAACTCCTACTCGGCTCATACCATCCAATATTGCAGCCTCCTCTACCTCCCTAGGGAAAGATAGAAAAAATTGCCTCATCATAAATGTAAAATAGGCTGAAAAAAGAAAAGGAACTATTAATCCTATATAACTATTTGTCCAACCTAAGAATTTTGCTATAATAATATATTTTGGAATCAATGTAATCTGTCCTGGTATCATCATGACACCAAGTAACAATCCAAACCAAAATTTCTTGCCTGGGAACTCAATTCTTGCCAATGCGTATCCTCCTAAGGATGCAACTAACAATGTTAATAAAGTGGAAATAATAGACACAAATGCTGTATTTCCCATCCATCTTATCAACTGAATGGACTCATCACTCTTCATACCAAAGAATATTTTATTATAAGCGTATAATGTTAAGTCAGATAATTTCCAACCAGTTGAGTACACATCCATTCCCTTACGCAGGGATGCAATAAGTGAGAAAAGGTATGGATATATTGAAATAAATGCAAACCCAGCTGCAATAATTGTAAAAATAATAGTGGTTGTTTTATATATTATTGAAGATCTCTTTTGAGGATCCTTAAATGCATTAATAAATGATACCTTTTCTGATGTATTGCTATCTTTATTGCTCTTTTTAGTTGTATTCAAACTCATGTTTTTCACCTGCCTTTATTAATAGGTCTGATCCTTGAATAATTTACGCTGAATAAATGTAAATATCATAATAACTAAAAGCAGCAGGAATGAGATAGCAGCTGCACGTCCCATTTTATTTTGAGACCACCCAACATAATAAACATAATACACTACTGTCCATAGAGACCCACCAGGACCTCCAGTCGCAACCGTGTCACCATATTCGGATAGCATCTGAACCACATCATAAACCTGAAGAGATCCTATAAAACCAGTAGCCATCAAAAAAAAGGTTTTGTTATTTAGAAGAGGAAAGGTTATGTGTAAAAATTGTTTAAATCTAGATGCGCCATCTAAGGATGCTGCTTCATATACATCACCTGGTATTTCCTGAAGTCCAGCCAAATATATAAGCATATTATACCCAGCACCAGACCAAATTGCCATAATAATTGCCAAGGGCATTGCAAACCTAGGGTCCTCTCTCCATTGAACAGAAGGAATTCCAATTACTGAAAGAAAATCCGTAACTCCTGTACCTGGCCTGAACATACCATCAAATATAATAACCAATGCAGCTATTGCTGTAACAGTTGGTATATAATACGCCACTCTAAATATATTCTTCCCCTTTGCATTATGTGCTATTAGTGCAAGAATCAATCCAGCGAAGGTTGTTAATATTACCGCACCAAGAGCATAATACATTGTCTGCCACAATGAGCGTTGAAAAATAGGATTCTTAAGTGCCATAATATAATTGTTCAATCCAACAAATTGGATTTTTCCATTAAAAGGATCTAGTATATCATGACGAATCATATCATAATTTGTAAAAGATAAAATGAAAGCTACTAATATTGGAAGCACTGTCCAGAAAACAAGATAAAATATAGCAGGAGTCATAAACAAGTATCCAATAGCATTATCCGATCGTTCCAACTTAGTTAGCTTTCTCCTCTTAAACTTTACGAACATAAATTCACCTTCCTTCCAGCAGTAATATAAATATCTAGTTACTACAAAGGAGACTAGCTAATAGTCTCCTTTGTAGTTTTACTTAATATAAGCTTGTTTAATAATTATTTAACCTTTGCATCTGAATTATCAAGTTCAATGTCATTTTCCTGAAGCTGTATATTTAAGGACTTTTGTCCTTCTTCAAGCTTAGTTATAACACTTGCACGAATTGCTGCAGCATCCATTGTTCCTGGCTTTACCGCTTCATCATATGCTAATGTCAATGCTTCCTGAACGGCAGTATATAAATCAACTCCACTAACATTATAATCAGGTGATGTGATTACACCATTATTTGCTGTCCAAACGAATGCATCACGCTGATCTGGCTTATCAAACCATGAAGTTGCATATTGTTCATTCCAATCCTTTTTAGCTGGAATTCCAAGTCCGCCAACTTCTGGTCCACGTGCGCCCATCCATGCATCAGTAGTTGTCATATACTTGATGAATGCTGCGCCTGCCTTAGCTTTCCATCCATCTAAATTCTTATTCATAACAACCCCTTGATTATACATTTCTGCATGAACTTTTCCGTCACTACCTAATGGAACAGTTAATGAACCATAATCAACAGCTAGTGGCACCTGAGTTCCTTCAATTCCCTTATCCTGACGATAGAAGGTTGTTGGAGTCCAGTCACCTGTTGGATATAGTGCAACGTTTGCAGCTGAGCTAAAGGCTGTAGTTGTTTTACCTGGTAAAACATCTGCTGAGTTTGTAACCCATCCCTTATCTGTATAATCTGCTATTTTCATAATAGCATCTACATATGCAGTTTGAGCTATATTGTTAGTTTGATCAAGTGATTTTCCGCCATTTCCCCAGAATAACCACCACCAGTACATTAATGAACGAGTACCAACTGTGTAGTATGGATATGTTTTCCCATCATTATATGTTACTGTCTTTCCTTTATATGCATCACTTAATTTTGCCATTGCTGCTTCAAACTGATCCATTGTCCATCTTGTGTTGCTGTCAACTTCAATTCCTGCTGTTTTAAACATTTCCTTATTGTAAAGAAATGATACAACAGAGAATGAATTAGGAACAGCGTAATATTTATCTTCTGATTTCCAAACATTTACAGAAGATGGAACAAACTGATCATAGAAATCTTTTTCATAATATGAACTTAGAGGCTGTATAACTGCATCCTTCCAAGCTGAGAAGAGGTTTAAGTCAAGATGGAATACATCAGGTCCGCTTCCTGAAGCAACCTGAGTTTTTAATATATCTTCCCATCCTGCATCAGTTACATACTGACCTTCAATTGAAACATTAATTCCTGTTTCTTTCTTGTACTCTTCAGCAAATTTTTGGAATATTTGATCTTGGTTAGGTATTAAGTCCCAATACTGATAAGTCAGTTTGATATCTGTTGGTTTTGGTTCATCAGGTTCACTTTTCTTTGCACAACCTGAAAGCATTGTTAGAGTCATAACACTAACTACTAACAGAACCGTTAACTTTTTAAATAATTTACCCATAAAATTTCCCCCTCTTTTCATAAGATTCTCTTTAATATTAAGAGTTTTGGTTTGCTGATATATAAATCCAACATGCTTAGTACACAATTATTCAAGTCAGAAATTTCTATAGCAAACGTTTTCTTATAAGTAAATATTACTACAATCATATTCTGATGTCAATTCAAGTTAATAAATAAATCTTAATATTTTGAATATTTATTTTAATTTTTATTACTATACTGTAGGAGTGATCAGTGTTGGCCTGCCATTAACCACCATCATTCAAATTATAGCTTGAACTCTAGGTGGTAACCCTGTTCATCCCTAGCCTTGGTCAGTATCTAACTCCATCAATATTCTTTCAAATCCTTTTAATTTCAATCTGTTTAAACTATTCATAAAAAGTGTTATACTATCTTATGAGGTGATATATATGCAAATTGAAAGCCAAAATATAGCAACTCCTGCTAAAATTTTAAACAGAATTTTTGCATTTTTTATTGATTCTATAATAGTATATTTATTAGTACTATTAATAAAAGAATTTTTTTCTCTAGAAAACGTTTCCAATAGTACAATGTCTCAGATTAAAAACGACATTAATACCAGTCTATTTTTTGCTTTTTACTCAATAATATTTTCAAGCTTTATATTTAAGGGTCAAACAATCGGAAAAAAGATTATGCATATTATAATTGTAAAAGAGCAAAATGATAAAATTGATTTTCTCACTCTCCTAAATCGTGAAATACTTGGAAAGATTTTTATTGAAAGGATCAACTTATGGATTCTTTTGATTTTGTCCAATACAAACCTTCTTGAAAATATCACTTCAAAAGGAAACAACCCCTTATTTTTAGTTGTATGGTACATTATAAGTCTTCCCTTAGTAATGTTTGTTTCATTTGTAATGATGTTACATACCAAAGAACACTTAACCATTCATGATAGAATTTCTAAAACGAAAGTGGTTTCTTATACAATTAAGGAGTAATTGGCTTGATATGAACGCCTACCCTACCACTAGTCATCCTAAACGTAGGGAAAACTTCTGAACCCAGTGTCCAATCTAGGCTCCTACCTTACACTCTGGATGACAAAGAATGCAGATTAAAACCTTTCAAAATAGGATTTACTATTTTCATAAGGTTTAACCTTCTCTTATTATATAACCTCTAAATCGTTTGCATCTGGTAAATCCTTAAATCCAACATGTGGTTCCATTTGGTACCAGTATGCCACTGTTGAAATATCATCCTGTAGAGGTAAGTACCTAGCCCCTGAACGCCACCCTAAAAGTTGCAGGTTTACCTTCAAATCTTCATCAAAGGTTATGGCATCAAGAATATGCCATCTATACATTCCCATACGCAAATTAGCTTTATACATTCCATCAGGCTTAATGACTTGATGAAAACCTAGGAATGGAGTGGAATAGGTTGAATATTCACCACGCCCTTCATTAAAACACCATGCACCTCCTACATAATCCTCAGTGCCAGTGCCACATATTGTTGGATATTCCTTATCCCCATCTATGAAAAACTTCACTTCTCCCTCTCCCCACCAGCCGTTGCTGTTGGCTTGCCATGCTATATATGTTCCTACATACTTGCCTTGACCTTTGATTTCATCCACAATAGTATATTCTTCTTTATACTCTGTTGGGTTCTTACGCCTCCATTGTGCATGAAAATACATTGCATTCTCATCCACACCTTGCTCCTGCCACGTAATTTGATAAAAGAACATTACATCCTTATTATCCCTATGAGCACCATTATGTTCTATTGTTATCCTTGCACTCTTTTTAAAAGGCATTGGCCAATAGCTATTAAATCCACCAGAGGGATTTACACATATGGGCATGGAGTTTACATTTGAACGCTCACACCATCCATTACAAAAGAAATCTCCAATTGGAATCTCAACAGAGGGCTTTTCTTCTCCGTCCCAATAAATTCTCAATATTAAAGAACGCCAGTATATGGGATCACATGTAAACCACATATGTCTGATTTCTCCTGACCCCTCTATGTCGGCAATTATTGTTGTAGTTTCAGGTTTTATAAAAATTGCAGGTGACACCTTCCAGCCCTGCCCTAATTCACGGGAATTGTGAGACCCTGCTCCCTCTACTGCCATTCCACCATTTCCCTTT
>JARDZI010000138.1 GCA_029240935.1 Clostridiales bacterium | reverse complement strand
TATCCTATTGCCCGTCCTCGAGTGATTAATATACCTCTGCCCAGTCTCACTCTCCACACTAGTCCTGCTCTGACTCTGCCAGTGAAATAACCTATCGTTTATATCATAATCCTCGTAAAGGGTTGAAGGCGAATAATCCTTTTCAGATTTATTCAAAGTTATAAAGAAAGCATCCAGCTTCTTTCCCTAAAATACTTAACTCCCTCTCTAAAGGATGGCTTCTTACTTTCCTCAAAATAGCTGAAGGCAGCCTTAATGCTCTCACCTAATGCCAGCACCCTTGTTGCAAATTCAATAAACTCTCTAGAATTCATATGAAACAAATTCTTAAACCTCTTAGTTATTACTTCCTCATCTCTATTATCAAAGCTCTCCATAAGCCCAGCTTCAGCCTTCATTCTGCTAAAGCTTCTGTCTCCATTTTTGCCATAGACATCATTTAAGCTATAGCCATAATGCTCCATGAAATTAGCCAGGGTAAGCTTCTTATCCGTGTCAGCTTCAAAATATTCAATCTTGCTTATGAGGCTAGTCTTTGTAAGTCTTGCATCCTTTATGTTTCTAAGTATGTATTCCTTAGCCTGCTTTTCTAAATGTATATAGTAGCCCTTTGGAAGATTTAAAAATCCATTGTTAATGCTGTATTCTACTGAGTGCTTTTGACAAGGACCCCTGAGCCAAGTAAGCAAATTAATAACATGTTCATAATTTGCTTACTTGGCTCGGGGGTCCTTGCGAGGAACGAGCTTGCTACTTACTTATTTGTGAAAATCTTTCTTGTCTTTTAGTTTTTTTAAGGCCAAAAAAACAAATATAAATATACGAGCCTCACTAAATGTGAGTTTTATTTGTTTTTTTAATGTGTCTAAATTCCGTTCACAGTAGACTTTAACTGGAAAACCTATTTTATTGCATATATATATAATTCTTCTTAAATGAAATGAATTTGAGATAACTGTACATGTATTAAACCCTGCTTTTATAGCTATCTCTTTGCAATTAATCATGTTTTCTATTGTATCACTAGCTTCCATCTCTAAAATAATACAATCTTTATTAACTCCATTAGAAATTAAATATTCCTTCATGATAACTGCTTCGGATATATCTGAAGCAACTTTTCCTCCTGTTACGATTATCTTTTTATATGAATTAATAGCAGTTAGTTGATTTGAAACTTTAAGACGTTCTTCAAGTAAAGGGTGAATATTATTGTTGATACATTTATAGCCTAATATGATTAATACATCTGAGTTACTTGAATCTAAAGATGCTGAATGAATCCATATAAAAAATATGATGGCAATTATGATAATGACTACACTAATGTTTAACATCATGGCTGCTTCTCTCCTTTAATTGGAACAATTCTCATACTGTAAGCTCACGCACAAATAGTCGTTATACTTATAAAATATCTTGTTGACTTTTATCCTCAATAATAATTTCATTTAATTTCCATGCCAAAACATGAATTTTTACTTCACTTTTACTGGAAAATACAACTTTTGACTCATTCTCCTCTGCGAAAAACCTGGACGAAAAAACTTCTTGTCCATAATTGATAAATATTTCAATAGATGATACATCGATAAATATTTGCAGGTTTATTAAATTGTCTATTACACAATGTCTTTGTTCTATTTTGTTACTTTTAAAATTTCGTCTTTCTAATGTAAATACTTTCTTTTTAGGGTTATAAATAATCTTAACATTATTTCTTACACTTATTTGAAACTCATCTTTCAGTGCTTCATCAAACTTTAGGCTTATTTCTAATGTTTTATGATCTTCGATGCATAACCCATGTTCCACTTGATTTATTCTAGCCTCAGAATCTATTATAACATTGGAACGTAACTGAACTAATTCTTCAAGAGGAATTTGATATAGCACATCATTAATGACTCTTAATTCTCTAGGTATAGTTAACATATGTATCCACTTATACTTTTTAGTAGGCTGAAAGTCTTGCATATGATCACTCATGCCCATCCAAGCAATTAAAATTCGTCTTCCCTTTTGATCCAGCATAGTTTGTGGAGCATAAAAATCAAATCCACGATCTAATTCAATAAATTCACCATGACTATATTTATGGTTGTCAAAATTCATTTTTCCTACGAAATACCCTGATTGAAACTCATTGTTATATCTTATACCGTCAGCCTTTATGCCCTGTGGACTTACTAATAATACATCCTTACCATCAAGTTCAAACATATCTGGACATTCCCACATATAGCCTAGATCACCTAATCCATTTAAGTAACTGCCTGCAATAGGTCCAATAAATCTCCAATTCATCAAGTCCTTAGATTTATATAAAACCGCCTGTCCTTCTATATTACTATTTTGTGCTCCTATAATCATATACCAGCTATCATGTACCTTCCAAACCTTAGGGTCTCTAAAATGAGAAGTATACCCTTCTGGTAAAAAAACAACCGGTCCCTTCTTTTGAAAAATGACCCCATCCTTAGAAACAGCAGCACACTGATAAGAAAATCTTTCATTCTTATCTCCTTTAACATTTCCTGTATAAAACAAATACAAATGATCATTACATTCTACTGCACTTCCAGAATAACAACCGTTCTTATCGTACCAATCACTTGGTGAAAGAGCTATAGGTTCTATTATCCAGTTTATAAAGTTTGTAGTGGAATAATGTCCCCAAAACTTAATGCCATGTTCTGTTTCAAAAGGATTCCACTGATAAAATACATGATATATTCCTTTAAATTGTACAAGACCGTTAGGATCATTGAGCAATCCAACCAACGGCATCAGATGGAATCTATTTCTATAGATATCGGAATTTACAATATTATAATTTTCTCTAACTTGTAGATACGCACTTTTTGTTATGTCGCTTAATATTTGCAAATCGGGTTGTACCTCCTTTCTCTAATATTATTTTGTTTTACAGCAAAATTTCTATTTTCTTACGCCACTTAGAGATATTCCAGCAATAAGGTAAAGAAATAAGGCAACTTTTTCTTAGTCAAAGTTCTCAACCTCCTGCAATGTAGGTAGTGCAGCTATTGCACCTAATTTAGTACAAACAATTGCTCCTACCTTATTAGCAAAGGCAGTTATTTTTTTTATTTTTTCAAAGTCCTTAATAAAACTTTGGGGATTTTCAAGTTCAGCTATCTTATATAGAGAAGCTCCTACAAAAGCATCCCCTGCTCCCGTGGAATCTATTGAAGTAATCTTTATACTTCCTACAGTTGCGGTTTTCTCACCATTAGAAATCAAAGTACCTTCTTCTCCTAGTGTTACTGCAACTACCTTTGCTCCAAGCTCATGAAACGCCTCTACTCCAGCTTCAATATTCTCTTGTCCGGATATAATTTTTATTTCTTCATCGCTTACTTTAACAAAATCGGCATATTTAAGGCATTGTCTGCTTATGTCTATAAATTCATGAAGCCTGTTCTTCCACAAGTCCACTCTATAATTGGGGTCAAAAGAAATAAAAACTCCATTATTGCTTGCAGCTTCCATTACTCTCAGATATGTTTCCTTTAACGGTCCTCCAAGCAGAGCAGTAGCAGAACCAAAGTGGATTATCCTGGAATCAAAAACTTTATCCTCATCTAATTCACTATAATGGAGCAGTTCGTCCGCACCTCTGTTAAAAACAAAATCTCTTTCACCACCAGACTTTAAAGAAACAAATGCTAGGGTTGTGCTTGATTTACTATCTAATATAAGCATCGAGGTCTCTACTCCAGCTTCCTCAAGGGTTTTCTTTAAAAAAATTCCAAAAGGCTCCGCACCAACCTTTCCAGCAAACACAGCATTCCCTCCAAGCCTTGATATTGCTGCAGTAACATTAGCTGGTGCGCCACCTGCCTTTTTTATAAAATTTATCCCGCCAGTTAAATCTATATTTAAATCCGAGCAGATAAAATCAATTAACAGTTCTCCAATACACAGTATTTTGCTAGCCATATTTATACCTCCAAACATTATTCCTAAAGAAAAAAGGCAGAATTTCTACCTTTTTTTTGTAACAGGGATACTATAATTGTATGTCCCATTTATTAAGCTCTCTAATAATAACTTCTCTGTCTGTAAAAAACTCCACTTTCTTTGCTGTGGGTCTAGGATAAACGGTGGAGGTCATAGTCTTTTCACCATCCTGGATAAATATTTCTACAGAGCTTCGATCAATAAAAATCCTCAACTTTAATCTATTATTAGAAAGATTTACAGCAACCTTCCTTATATATTTTATATCTGAATCTTTTTCCTCTACAGTTAAGTCTTCACCATTTTTAGAGCGATCGAACACAAACTTTCCCTCTATTTTGTCATAGTACATAATTGTTTCATTTTCTTCATCCTTTAATACCTTAAGACCAAACTTATTTGACACTAAGAAATCTATATCCAGTTCAAGCTCAAGATTTTGTCCTTCTATTCCTTCTAGTGACAGACTATCTTTTATTGTTAAATCCTTATAGCTTACCGCATTAATTCTGTATTTTTTTATTTCTTCTACAGGATTTTGATAAAGTTTTCCATTAACCAACTTAAGCTCTCTTGGCAGAGTCATAGCTCCTGCCCACCCATGCTGCTGTTCATGGGTAGGCATCTTGCGTCCCCACATTTGCATCCAAGCAATAAGAATACGCTTTCCATTTTCATCAATCATGGTCTGAGGAGCATAAAAGTCAAAACCTGAGTCTATTTCCTCAGCTGAATCATAATCAAACTTACAATTTTCAAAATCAAAGTCACCTGCAATATAAACACAGGAGCTTGTATTGCAGAATCTGTCTCCATCTCTTGACAAGCCCATAGGCGACACTACTAACACATCTTTCCCATCCAACTTAAAAAAGTCAGGACATTCCCACATTTTTCCCAATTTGTTTTCACTTCTTGCTAACACACCTGTGTAAGTCCAATTTATAAGGTTCCTTGATTTGTAAAGCAGTATTTGCCCACTTTCATCAACATTACAGGAAGCAACTACTGCATAGTAATCTTCTCCATGCTTGAAAACCTTTGGATCTCTAAAATCCTGATGCAAAGCATCCTGTGGAAGCTCCTTAGTTGAAATAACTGGGTTCTGTGTTACCTTATCAAAATTTATGCCATCTTCCGAAACAGCGATATTTTGAATTTGTCTGATATTCTGTGGATTCTCTGGGTCAGCATTAGTATGTCCAGTATACATTAGGTATAACTTTCCGTCTTTCTCAATAGCACTTCCAGAAAAACAGCCGCCTGCATCATAGTACATATCTGGTGCCAATGCTACAGGAAGATGCTTCCACTTTACTAAATCCTTGCTTTTTACATGTCCCCAATGCATTGGCCCCCAATGACTGGCATAAGGAAAATACTGATAAAAAAGATGATATTCCCCATTATAATAAACAAAACCATTCGGATCGTTAATCCATCCTATTTCTGCCATAACATGATAGCCTAGACGATACTCCTGATTTATTTTATCTTTATTCTGAGCTATATACTCTCTCGCTTTGCTTAGTTTGTTCATTTCAATTCTCCTAGATTTTAAGCATATATTTTTATATTGTTACTTTTGCCGGCTGCTCTTAAGCTTATAAAAATAGCGCAGTTTTTTATACTACGCCATATATAAAATTATATTCTTAACCTTTTACTACAGTTTTCTTCAGTCGTCTTTGTTTCCAACGTTTTATTCTATTCATTCCATCTCCCTGTCCAAAATATAAAGCTACTGATGAAAGAAGCATAAGTACGACTGTGTATACAAAGCTCATCGCCTTTGCATCTATAGAAGCTGTTTCGTCAGATGCACCCTTAATTACAATTCCTAAAGGTTGGAATAAAGGATGATAAAGGAATACAGATAAATCATAATCTGATAACATTCCATTGAAGTTCAGAATGATGACTGACATAATCGCTGGTAAAATTACTGGTAGTACAACTTTAACCATTGTATAAAATGTACTTGCACCCATACATTTTGCAGCTTCTTCCAAATCGTTGTCAACACCGAAAAATGCTGCTTTAATCATTCTATAGGAAAATGGTAATTTAGCAACCGTATAACCTATCAGCATCAATGCTAATGTCCCTACCAAGACATAGTTGAATAAAATAGCATGCTTTTCGCCATAAGTTGTTGTTAAACCTAATGCAATTAAAGTTGATGGTAACAACCATGGAACCAATATTCCATATTCAAAGAACATATCATATTTATGTTTTGTATTACGTACGAACCTAGCGCAAATAATTGCTATAACTGCAGCGATAACCGCGGCTAGCAATGAATAAATAATACTTACCAGATATGGTTTAACTGCCTCTACACTTGTAAATAATTTCTGATAATTTTCTAGTGTAAATGAAGCTAATGTAATATTGCCTGTCTTTATTGATAAAGAATCACATAACGAATATATAATTACTAATATGATAGGAATAACATAAATTAAAAACATAATATATGCAGTTACGTGTGCTATTACATTCCATGCTGGATTATTAATTTTTTGTTTCTGCAATTTTGCTTTTGTTTTAGATACAGAAATATAATTCCCACCTTTTTCAATCTTGCTAAAAATTGAAAGAAGGATGATTGTGGCAATACCTAATAATATGGCCAAAAATGACGCCACATCTCTGGAATAACTTGATTTTGCAAAATTGATAATCATAGGGTTAATAGTCTGGAAATCATCACCACCTACAATTAAAGGAGCTGCCATTGCTCCTAAACCGGTTAAAAAAGTTAATATTGTTATAGCAAAAAATGTAGGTTTCAAAACCGGCATTACAATTTGGCAGAAAATCCTCATACCTGAAGCTCCCATATTTTTTGCGGCTTCAATGGTATAATAGTCCAGTCCGTGAATTGCATTCTTCAGAAACATCATGTGGTTCTGGGTACATGCGAATGTCATTACAAATACAACAGCTCCATATCCTACAAACCAGTTGGGATTCATATTAGGAAAAGTGCTTAAGAGCAATTTTGTTAATAAACCATTTGCTCCATATACGTATTTGTAACCAGAAACAAGTACAACTCCGCCATAAATAAGAGAACTCATATATGCAAGTCTTAATATTTTAGCTCCCTTTATATCCCAGTATTCAGTGAATAAAACACATAACGTTCCAACAATATTAACAGTAATAACCAGCGTAAATGCAAGGATAAAACTGTTTGTAAGACTTTTCATAGCTCGTGCAGAATGGAAAACCTTTTTGAAAACTTCTGCTGAAAACTGTCCGTTCTGATAAAATACACCGGTAAAAAGATTTACATTTGGGAAAATAACAAATGCAAATATAGCCCAGATAATCACAAGCTTTAAAATAATAGTCTGTATAATAATCGGCTTCTTTTTAGTTTGATTCTTCATACAACCACCCTTTTAAAATTGCATAATGTCATTAGGTTCTATATATAAATCCAGTTTTCTACCAGGTTCATAAAATGCCTGTCCATCGTTTGTGTGAATTACTCGAATTTCACAACCTAGAACATCAACATCATATTTTATCATTATGCCATTATAATCATAATCTTTAACTGTTCCATGAATTTTTGCACAACCAGCCTTTTCTTTAAGACTGACTCTTTCTAATCTGACATACGCACCCTTGTTTACATCAAAAGTTTTTTCTGTTTGCACATTTATTTCACTAATTATTAGCGAACTTAACTTGTTGCTTTCACCAATGAAATCACATACGAATTCAGACTTTGAATGGTTATAAATATCATAAGGTTCACCAACCTGTTCTACAAAACCATTATTAAACACTGCAATCCTATCAGACAACGTAAGTGCTTCTTCCTGATCGTGCGTAACATATAATGTGGTAATACCAAGATTTTTCTGTAATTTTTTAAGTTCACTTCTTAATCCCACTCTCAGTTTTGCATCAAGATTTGAAAGCGGTTCATCAAGACATAAGATCTTAGGTTCAAGAACAATTGCCCTAGCAAGGGAAACTCTCTGCTGCTGACCACCTGATAACTCTGATACATTTCTTAAGAGCTGTTCATCTTTAATTTCAATTACATTTGCGACTTCTTTTACTTTCTTATCTATCTCCTTTGGGGAGAGTTTTTTTACCTTCAAACCAAATGCTAAATTCTCATATACCGTCATTGTAGGAAACAAAGCATAACTTTGAAACACCATACCTATATTTCTTTTTTCTATGGGTACATTTGTTACATCCTTGCCATCAATAATTATCTGACCTGCACTTGGCTGGATAAAACCTACCAAAGACCTTAATGTAGTCGTTTTGCCACACCCTGAAGGACCAAGGAAAGTAAAGAATTCTCCTTCGTTAATTGATAAATTCATGTCTTTGATAGCTATAAAATCTCCATATTTAACTTCAATGTCTTTAAACTCTATCATTCTTTTATCTCTCCTTATAAAGAGGCAGTATAATTTATTTATATAACTATACTGCCTCTTTATCACTTATTTCAGGAATTCAAGTTCACATTTTTGAACCCATTTGTCTATATTACTAGCAATAAAACTCCAGTCCATATTCTGAGGACGCACTTTTTTAATAAATTCCTTAACATCCTCAGGTGCCTGTTCAAGGGCCTTTGGTTGGCAAGGTATTGTTCCAAACTTTTTCATAAACGCAGCCTGAAGTTCGGCTGAACCAAACCAGTTTGCAAAATCAATAGCAAGTTCTCTTTTATTGGAGCCTTTAAGCATTGCAACCTGTTCTGTAACATAAGGAACCCCAACACTCGGAACCATGACTTGGAATTTGTGATTTCTTTCCTTCTGGTTCTGTAATACTCCACTTCCCCACATTTCTGTAATAGGAGTCTTGTTAGAAACTACATTACCTACATAATCTTCACCC
>JARDZI010000137.1 GCA_029240935.1 Clostridiales bacterium | reverse complement strand
ACAACTATACCAGATTTATAATAATAAGTAAGGATAGGAATTTGAGCAAGGAATGTGACAAGATAAGTGTTGCTATTACACTTCCCCATAAATCAGGAGCATTATATAGTATATTAAAAAATTTCACTGAGAACAATTTAGATATGGTGAAAATTGAATCAAGACCTATTAGGGACAAATCCTGGGAGTATTCATTTTATATTGATTTTCGAGGTAATATAATTGATGAAAATATTAATATTGTGCTAAAGAAGATTAAAGAGGAAAGCTTAGATTATAAGTTCCTAGGGAACTATATAAGTGAGGTGTATTGTGAATAAATGAGTAATTTATATGGTTTAATAGGTGAAAAGCTAGGTCATAGTTTATCACCTGAAATACACAGCTTAATTTTAGAAAGTATAAACCAAAAGGGTTTATTTAATTTGTTTGAAATAAAAAAGGAAAATTTACAAACTGCATTGTATGGATTAAGGGCACTAGAAGCTAAGGGAGTAAATGTGACAATACCATATAAAATAGAAATAATGAATTACCTAGATAAGATTTCTGTTGAAGCGGAGAAAATTGGTGCTGTAAACACAATAGCCTTTAAGGATGGAATAATTACAGGTTATAATACAGATTATACTGGTTTTGGGGCTGCTTTGAAAAAAGCAGCTATTGAGGTTAGAAATAAGAGGATTGTAATATTAGGTACTGGAGGAGTATCGAAGGCGGTAGTACAATATCTTATTGATAATGAAGCAAAAGATATTATTTGTGTAAGTAGAAAACCTGAAAGAAACTTAAATAACATTACTGTAATATCCTATGGGGATATAATTAAAGTAGCTGATAAGGATATAATTATTAATTGTACTCCATCAGGAATGTTCCCCAATATAGAAGCTTCTCCAGTTAGTAAAGATATACTGTCACAGTTCTCTACTGCAGTGGACTTAATATACAACCCAAAGGAAACACTTTTTTTAAGAAATGCTGCAGAAGTAGGACTAAAAACTCAAAACGGACTATTTATGCTGGTGGCACAAGCTATTGGAGCCCAGGAAATATGGAATGGAATAAGGATTAGTAATGAAGTTGCAGAGAAAATATATCATAAAATAGAATCTAATTTTTATGGTGATTAATATGAATATGAAAAATATAGTTTTAATTGGTATGCCAGGGAGTGGAAAAACTACTATAGGGAAAATATTATCTAAAAGTTTAGGTCTTAAGCTTGTAGATATTGATAAATACATTGAAAAAAGCTGTGGGAAAACAATATCACAGATATTCACAGAGAGTGAAGAGGTTTTTAGAAAACTTGAAATGGATGCTGTCTATAAATTTTCCAAAGAAAAGGGTATTATTATTTCAACTGGTGGGGGTACAATAAAAAACTATTCAAATATTAAAGCCCTTAAGAAAAATGGAATAATAATATTTATTGATAGACCAATTGAGAATATAGCTGCAAAAGTGAATTTTGGTAAAAGGCCACTGCTAAAGGATGGAATTGAAAGATTATATAGGCTTTATGATGAGAGATATGGGCTATATAAAAAATATAGTGATTTTCAAATTGCAAATGATGATAGCTTAGAAGATGCTGTAGCTTTGCTTACCCTAAATATCCAGGATTGTTTTCAAATTCCGATCGGATTGCTTTTTGTAGTATTGTTAAATGAATCTTAGGATTTTCGCCTTCCAAATCGCAAGGGAACTTAGCATGACATTCCTCACATTCCAAGTATTCCTTATTATCTAATTGTTCTCTGTAATCAAATAGAAATGGAAGTCCCTCATCTTCAATTGGACCAGATTTATTTACAGGAGTATCTAATTTGTAAGCATACAAATAAGTAGCTTCACGTTTAACTTTAAAATTAACCCCCTTGCATTTAGGACATATTAGTGATTCATCTATTTTCATATAATCATTCCTCTCTACTATAAATTGAACATTCAATATTATTCCCATAAAATCCTTTATATATTTGACACTAGGGACGTATACTAACTGATTTTCTAATCCAAAGTAAAACAGGAACCCTAGCAACTTTAAACTAAGCATTTGGGGGCATGGAGGGGGACCTGGGGACCAGGGACGCATACTAAGTGTTTTTGCCAATGAATATAATCTCCATTTACAGGGAATTATATTAATAATAAAACTTTGAATGGAGGTTTTTATATGCCACGAGAGGCAAGAAAAAAGACTCATGATTCTATATTTCATATTATGGCAAGAAGTATAAGCGAGGTGGACTTATTTAAGGGCAAGGATGATAAGAAAAAGTATCTATCACTTGTTAAGAAGTATCAAACTCTCTATAAGTTTAGAGTGTACGGTTACTGCTTAATGGATAACCATGTACATATGATAGTAGATGCAAATGGAGCTGACATTTCTGATGTTATGCATAGCATAAACTTCGCCTATGCACTCTATTTTAACTTTGAACACAAACGACATGGACATTTATTTCAGGACAGGTTTAAAAGTAAGATTATCGATGACGAAAATTATCTTTTTGCTCTATCTGCTTACGTGCACAACAATCCAACAGATATAAAGGGATATGAGGATTGCCCTGAAAAATATGAATTTTCAAGTCTTTCTGTATATCTAGGTTTAAAGCAGGACCCATACGAGTTAGTTGATGATAGCTTTATAATGGGGATGTTTGGTGATAACAAAAGGATAGCAAGGGAGAATTATAGGAAGTTAGTGTATATGTGTAATGATGAAAAGGTTATTGAGGATATTGAATTTGTAGATGAGCCAACTGAATATAGAAGTGGGAGAAGGATACTCATAAGAAATATCAACGCAGATGAAATAATTAAATTTATAATATCAAAAATGGGGATATCAAAATTAAAGCTTCACAGCAAGCATTGCAAAGGGGTAATAGAAGCAAAGGCAATAATTGTATTTATGATGAGAAGCTTGTGCAATTATAAATGCAGCTACATATGCAAGGTACTAGGCAATATAACTCAAGGGAGAGTATCTATGTTAAGTAGCATTGGTATAGGCCTTATTGATGAAGAACGCTATGGTGGTATAGTTGAAGAATTCCTAAACTGTTATGCGTGCTAGAATAAAACTATAAATAATATCCCTAGATTCTAATATTTAAAAACTTAATATTAATTTTTTTAAATTTATGATAAAGTTTTAATATTTTTGGATAAAAGGTGTACAAGCTTAGGAATTAGATAGAAATATTATATAATAGATAGTAAAAAAACCATCAAAATAGGTTGCTTAAAAAGCCAAATAAATATTAAAGTGATATAAAATAGAGTTTTGGATAATTATGTACACTTAGTAAGCACCCCTAGGTTCTAAAATACCGGTGAACAAGCACCGGTATAATCTAGAACAAAAACACTAAAGGGAAAAAGAAATTAACTATATATAAAATTACACCAATCATAACAATAAATAGCAAAATTTTTACTGCAACCTTTGTTATACCAAATATGATTCTTAATATTACCAGGATTATTATTCCTGCTATAATAATTTCAAACATAAAAAACCTCCTATTTATATAATATATGTTATAGATTTATGTTTATTAAAAACAAAGTATGTACTAAATTAAGCTTTCTTATATAGAAGCTTTTTGTTTGTAATATGCTAATAGAAGTACTACTTCAATAGCAGATAAAATCCCACAGAGCAAAATCCGGACTCTAGGGATATATCAGACGCCTTGCCAACTGATATGTTAGTAATTGCTGCAAAAACATCACCAGCCATTGCATAGGCTGAAAGCAGAGTAGCCCTATCAACTGTTTATATGGATTTGTTTTGTATGTCCTGGGATAATGGTTGACATAGAGCAAAGGCTCCTTCAATTACTCTAATACCTCCACTATAATAAATACCATAATTTGAAACGTATATCTTTATCCTACAATGATAAATTATAATTATCAAGGTATTTTACAAGTAAATTGAATTAATAAATAAAGACAGGAACTTTTTTATCCTCTGATTTATCAAATTAATAGAGAACAAAAACAAAGGGGGAAAATTTATGAAACGATTTATAGCTTTATTTATGACAATGATTTTGTTAACAGGGTTTAGTTATAAAGATAATAGACCTAAAAAGTATGCAACTCTTGGGAGTTATATATATAATCTTGTTAATACTTCCGAAATACAAATAAACTTTTTTAAGGCGCCAAAAGTATCAGAATATTTTGGTGATATAAAGGACAGTAATTACTATGCAGGAGCATTTATTAATGCAGCTGTATCAGGAATTTTAAAGTTTCCACAAAAAAGAGTAGCTCCTTGGAAATGGATAAAGGTATCCGATGCAAAGCAGTTAATGGATAGGGCATATATGTATAAGACAAATCAAAAAATATTGATTTCTAACGTTGTATTTAGTGAACTAGTTCAAATGGATAAATATAAAAAAGTGAATAATAACCATTACTTAACATCACAAATGGAAAAAGACATATTTGATATATATTCAAAAAAGATTGCTGAATACAATAAGGGTAATGTAGAACAATCAGACCCAGAGGATAAAATAAATTTGTCTAAAAAGATTGAAAATGAATATCTTCTTATTACACTGGATTGGGGTGAAAAACCAACATTAGGCTATGGATTAGAGATTGCTGGTGCAAGGGAAGTTGGAGATACAATTGAAGTGTATTATAATACTACAGCTCCTAAAGAAGGACAAATGAATGCACAGGTAATTACTTATCCTAAGGATAAGATAAGATTAAAGGTAAGTAATATAAATAAAGCATACAATATTATTACAAAGAAAACTGATGAAAATTTAGTAAGGGATGTGAAGTATTTTACCCAAGTAATTGATAATAGTTTAAAGCTAACCCTAAGCCTTGGGGAAAAGCCAACAGGTGGTTATTCAATTAAAATATTAGAGGCAAAACAGATTGGAGAGGAAATAATAGTGAAGTACAATATTAAAACTCCAGCTGAAGGAGATATTGTTACACAAGCAATTACTTATCCAAGTGACAGCATAGATGTAAAGGTAAAAGATATAAATAAAAGGTATAGTATTTCTCTTAATGGGGTTAATGCAGTCAGTGCAAATAATGATGGAATAAAAACAAGCACAACCCGGGTTGGAGAATATATTGAAGTAACTCTTGACTGGGGACAAAAGTCAACAGGAGGATATATAATTAAAATCTTGGAAGCTAAACAGGTTGGCAGCACAATAGAAGTAAAATATATGACAAAATCCCCAGGACCTTCTGATTTTGTAACTCAAGCTTTAACATATCCTAAGGATAGCATAAAGGTAAAGGTTGATGACCCTACAAAAGAGTATAAAGTAATATTGATTAAGTAAGTAAGATGTGGAGTAATCCACATCTTTTTTCTGTAGGGCAACAGCACTCGTCTGTAAATACCAACTAGCATTATCAATATATTCTAAATCCATAGAGTAAATTCGAGAGAACACTGTTCTCCCCTACAAATGGAATGATCAAAAAAACTATTCTTTAAAAAATTAAAAAAATAAGGAGAGAAAATCTCTCCTTACTATTACCTTCTGAATCCTCTATTATCGTTTTGTCTTTTCTCAGCCTTTCTTGCTCTTCTGCAATCTGGGCATCTTTGTGGTTCGTTTTCAAAACCTTTTTCCTTGTAGAAAGCCTGTTCGCCTTCTGTAAATACGAATTCTTTTCCACAGTCCTTGCATACTAAATTCTTGTCTTCCATTGAAAAAACACCTCCATTAATTTGGAAGGGATTTAACGATTCCAAGACTCATAACCTCCCAAACAAGGAGAATGGTGTCTTACAGATTGTTAAATTCCTTTTTTTTACTAGTATAGTATATCACGACAGGAATATTTATTCAATACATATTCCTAGGAAAAATGTACTTAATTAAGTGCATTTTCAAATATTATTTTATACCCTATATCTTAATATGGATTAAATTATGGTGATAATATATAATAATAATAGGAGGGGATAATATGGCAAAACCTTTAATAGGAATATCGGGCAATATACTAATAAATCAATCTGGAATGTTTCCAGGAATGGAGAGAGCCTTTGTTAATTGCGATTATGTTAACTCAGTAATAGCAGGTGGAGGGTCTCCTGTTATTCTTCCAGTCATAGATGATGATGAAGCCATTGAAACTCAAATGAGAAATGTTGATGGACTCATTTTATCGGGAGGGTACGATGTTGATCCCCTATTGTATGGCGAAGAACCAACTCAAAAACAGGACTTTATTTACCCAGAGATTGATGAGCATGACATAAAATTGATAAAAGCTGCATTTAAAATGAATAAACCTATACTTGGAATATGTAAAGGCATACAAATACTAAATGTTGCATTTGGTGGTACACTTTATCAGGATTTGTCCCATATTGAGGACTGCTTTATAATGCATTCCCAGAGCTCTAAGAGACATATGCCTGGCCATACTGTAGAAATACTAAAGGATACCAAATTACATAAAATATTAGGTGATAATGTACGAACAAACAGCTTTCATCATCAGTCAGTTAGAGAAGTAGCACCTAATTTTATTCCAAATGCTTGGTCAAAGGATGGAGTTGTTGAAGGTATTGAGCTGAAAGGTGAAGGCTTTGTGATTGGGGTACAATGGCATCCTGAGGGAATGTTTGAAAAGTATCCAATAATGGTAAAACTTTTTAAAGCATTTGTAGATGCAGCAAGAAAATAAATAAAAATTTTAGAATAATCTAGGTGATGGAATGGACACAAATATAATTATGGAGACCCTAGGGGATAATTTAAGAGAATCTGATAGAGTTGGTATTATAGGGGAAAATGATGATTACAAAAAATATGCAGTTGCAATTCCATTAGTTAATATTAATGACAAATTAAATGTTCTTTTGCAGGTAAGGGCTAAAAACCTAAATAATCAACCAGGTGAGATTTCCTTTCCTGGTGGAAAAATTGAGAAGAATGAGAATAGCCTTATTGCCGCTATAAGGGAAACCTGTGAAGAATTAAATATCAATTCAAATAGAATAGAGACCTTAGGAAACTTGGATTTCATGATTACTCAGCATAATAAGATAATCTATCCATATGTAGTATATATAGATAATACTACAATAATTAAACCTTCTGAAAGTGAAGTAGATCATATTTTTTATGTGCCTCTCCAGTTTTTTATTGAAAGTAAACCAATAATTAAAACAATAAGAATCTTTACAGAACCTGAGGAAGAATTTCCATATTCACATATGGTAGGAGCAATGGAATATAAATGGATTGAAGGAAAAAGTAAGGTTTATATTTATAAATATGAAAGCTACATTATTTGGGGCATGACAGCTAAGATAATGAATCATTTTGCAAGATTAATTTTAGATAAAAAATAAAGGAGCATATGCTCAATGTCATTAAGTTAATATTCTTGTGACAAATAAAATTAAAGTCAATTGAAAGTATGGCAGCTTTCAATTGACTTTTTCTTTCTCTATTCTAATTTTTTTGCATGCAAATAAGACAGAGGCGTCTCTCTGCCAAAAAATATTTTATTAGGGGATAATTTATGCTACTCTATATATGAAGCTAACTGACGATTTGGTTCTGACTTTGCGAGGGTCTTTTCTACCATTTCGTACAGGTAATATATTCTTTTGAATAAGTGCTTCAACATTAGGCGGCGATATTGCATTACTAGATCTGAAATAGTATAGGCATATTGATATAGCCATAGTGAAGTTAACCTGATAGCTATATTTTCTGCCTTTCTGCTGTATAACCACGTGCGTTGTGATTATTTCGCAGAAATTATACATGGTAAGCCGTGCAAATATTTCTTGTAGTATGTAAGCCGCCTTTTTTGAATGAAAATTTGTTAGTCCAATGGCATATTTCAACTCTCTAAATGATGTCTCAATTCCCCAACGCATGCGATATATTTCTTTAATCTTCTCTACAGGGAATTCTTTTTTAGTAAGATTTGTAATAATAACTTCGTAAGCATTCTCTGATATAGCAAAGCGAACTACTCTAAAGGTTATCGGATAATTTCCTTTATCTCCGACTGAAAGATAGTCAAACTTTTGACTTTGAGGCATAAACTTATATTTTTCTGGGTGAGCCTTTATTTCATTCGTCTGTCGTCTAGTCAATAAAGTACTGTACTCTATATCAAATGTTTCCTGATTAGGAAGAGAGAGGCCAGATGTTATTCCGTTACTGCCTATATCTTTTACTCGTATAACATAGTTCCAGCCCTTTTTCGCTATATGTTCAAAAATGTTGTAACTTTCATATCCGCGATCAGCTATTACTATAGTCTTTTCTTTAATATCAGAACGGTCCACCATATCAGTTAATGCCTGAAATTCATTTTCTTTCCTACCTGTCTGAACAATTGAATCAACATATACCCTACTGCATAAATCATACATAGCATTTAAGTGCAATAAATTGTATCTCTTCGCATTCTTACTTGTAACAAAATAGTTTTCTATATCGTTTGGATTATGTGCAATACATAAATCGGAGCCATCAACAGCTAACATTCGATAGCCATCATAATGATTAGGATGGGTTGCCAATGATGTAAATCTATGAAATAGTAGTTCAAGTGCTTCTGGAAGAATCTTTTCTCACTGCTGGACAAAGGCTGAACAAGTTGCTGTTTCAACATCATATGAAAAATATTTCATAAGTTCAAGCTTCAGGTTATTGCCTCCCATAGAAAGCAAAATATTTATCATATCTTTAAAATCTAGTTTTCGTTTTCGAGTAAAATCTTTTTCTGGATTTTTAACAAACAGCCACGAGTACTCGTGTATTTCAGTTAACACGGTGTCTAATTTTTTCTTTATCAAATCTGCATATTCGTTCATGAGCGAACCTCCTTGAAAATCCATATAATTAAGGGGCTTCGCCACATTTTTTTAACTATTTGTCAAGCTTTTTTTTGATATATTTCTAAAAATCATATAAAAAAAGAACAGGGTATGTATTTTTAAACATACTCTGTTCTAAAACTTTAGGTTTTAATTTCTTAACTTAATGACATTGAGCATATGCTCCTTTATTTTTTATCTACTCAGTGCTTTGTGAACTTCCTTAAGGTGTTGTCTTATGGGGAGATGCTGTGGACATGCTTCCTCACATTTTCCACATTCCACACATGAGGATGCTCTTGCCTTCTCAGGCATTTCATTATTGTATCTGTTTATATATTTTTCAGAATCCTTATACATAGAAGCATCATTGTAAAGTGAGAAATTAGAAGGAATAGCTACTCCAGCAGGGCAAGGTAAGCAATATTCACATGCAGTACATTTTACTTTAGTCAATTCATTATATTTTGCTTTAACATTATCAATAATGCTTATATCCTTATCTGATAAAGAACTTATTCCAGTCTTGCCAGCAGTTGTAATGTTCTGATCTACCTGCTCCATTGTGCTCATTCCGCTTAATACAATTGATACCTCAGGTTGATTCCAAATCCAGCTAAGTCCCCATTCTGCAGGTGTTCTTTTAACTGGTGCGGAATCAAATATATACTGAACTTCATCAGGTGGTGTTTGGACAAGCTTTCCGCCTCTTAATGGTTCCATAACAACAACCCCAAGCCCTTTTGAGGCAGCATATTTTAGACCCTCAGTACCTGCTTGATATTTCTCATCCATATAATTGTACTGAATCTGACAGAAGGTCCAGTTGTAGGAATCAACAATTTCCTTAAATGTATCGATATCATCATGGAATGAAAAACCAGCATGTTTTATCCTTCCATCCTTTAATGCAGCATCAAGAAAATCAAGAACCTTCAGGTCTTTTATTTTCTTCCAGGAATCCTTGCTAAGAGAGTGAAGAAGATAAAAATCTATATAGTTAGTCTGAAGCTTTTCTAATTGTTCATTAAGATATTTATCAAAATCCTCATATGTATTAGTGAGCCATGCAGGTAGTTTAGTTGCAAGGTGAACCTTTTCCCTGTATCCATCCTTTAAAGCCTTTCCAACAACAATTTCACTGTTTTTCTTATGGTAGGGATATGCAGTATCAACATAGTTTACACCATTATCGATTGCATATCTAAGCATTTTTATTGCTTCTGCTTCGTCAATCTGACCACTATCCCCATTTAGAATTGGAAATCTCATACATCCAAATCCAAGAGCTGATACTTTAAAGTCACAAGATCCAAATTTTCTATACAACATTTATAATCCTCCTTTTAAATATCTATTATACATTTTATCATAGTACATAATTTAATTATACAGCTCATGAAAATATTTTTCACAACAATGAAAATTTATATTTTAATTATGTTCATACAATAAAGATACAACAGTGGGGAAATGCGTCGTAGATAACATCAATACATTGATGTTATCTGTAGCGACAGCAGTAACCAGGGCTAACAGGGCATCTGGGTCATGGCAGAATTCAGTTTTACAGAAAGGAGCCAAATGTGCCAGGCATTTCACATTCGCATTTGATGTTTGTATTGCTATAAACCACAATGCCCTGTCTACTGTAGGTAGCAGAC